>JBBSGN010000483.1:0-3388 GCA_038254085.1 Chloroflexia bacterium
GTGTCAAGGAACGATGGGAAGTCTGTGGAATCACTCTGAGAGCTGCCAAGTATGAAAAGTTGCCTGCCTATTGGCGGAAGCTCTAAGTGAGAGATGGCCGACTTCATTTCCCTTATAAAGGTGCAAATTCTAAGTCGGCTTGGGCGTGTCCTAGGAGTCCTAGGCCTTTTCGCCGCGCTCTTGGCCATCCTTAGGATAGCATACCAAGCGATAGCTAGCGCAGTGGATCGAAATACCTATTTGCCCGTCGAGGAGCTCGTAACCGTAGGTGACCATCAACTTCGCCTTCACTGCATCGGCAACGGCGAGCCGGTAGTAATTTTGGAGGCCGGATTTGGCAATAGTTCGTATGAGTGGAGTTTGGTACAACCCGAAGTTGCTCCCAGTACAAAGGTTTGCGCTTATGATCGGTATGGCCTCGGTTGGAGTGATGACCTCGGGTGGGGTGAGGATAACAACGGAGCCCGGCATAGCCAGGAAGTAGCGGAAACCCTTCACGCTTTGTTAACAAACGCGGACATCGAGGGTCCTTACGTTCTTGTTGGACATTCAGCCGGAGGTCTATATATCCGAGATTTTGCGCACCTCTACCCAGAGAAAGTGGCAGGAATGGTGTTGGTTGAGTCTACGCACGAGAATGCGAGTCTTCGCATGCCGCCTGAAATGGTGGAGATTGCTTCCCAATCCGACCCCTTGCGTCGATGCAAGCTGCTGGCTCCGTTCGGCATTATGCGCCTGATGAACGCACTTTCGCCATCGGACTCGTCTCTCTCCCCTGAAGTAAGACCCGCTGCTGACGCTGCGCGCAATCAAACTCACACCTGTCACGCATTGCAGGCTGAATCCACAGCTCTTGAAGAAGACGAGAGCAAGTCTAGCTCTCCCGAAAGCCTTGGTGATATCCCGCTCGTTGTGCTCATCCGTGGCATCGCGTCTAGCGAGGACCCAAGCATTCCGCCGGGGATGCTGAGTCCCGAACTAGCCGAACACGAAGACGAGGTTTGGCAAGAACTACAACTCGAGTTAGTGAGCCTCTCATCGAATGGCACCCAGGTTATTGCGGACAAAAGCGGACACAACATCCAATTCGATCAACCAGCCCTAGTAGTCGACGTCATTCGACAAATGGTAGCGGAGACGCGAAAGTAATAACAGGCATTTGCAACCCCTTGGACAGCAGACATTTCGATCTCTTCTCCAGGATTCGAGCCTCCCGGAGTTTCCAAGAAGCCCTTAATGACGGAAGCCAGATGTCAGAGAACAGACCTTCTCGACGGCTGGGTGAATAAGGGCGGATTGCCGCTCATCCATTCTCGAAAACTCCGGGACACACGCCTTATATCAACCCGGCGGCCGGAATAGGCTAAAGGCATGTAGCAGGGTGCCGCCGTGCTCAATCGCCCCCTACTACCCGCGATGTCCCTACCCGAACCCGAAGAACCTGCTAGTCAACCCAGCGACCGAAATAGAGTTCGCGCTCTGTAATGGCCGAGAGGGCCGCCGGGCTCAATGTCTCCCCACTACCCGCAACGCCCCTAATCGAACCCGAAGAATCGCCGCCACCACGAGCGGCGCTGTGAGGGCTCCTGCGCCTACCTTTATCGGGTTGGCTACCACGTCACTGCCATAGGTAAACTGACAAGTGGCCCAATTATTGGATAGTCATACTTTTGCTTCGGGCTATTTGTGAGAATCGCCGCTCTCGGACACCCCGCTTACCCCCGTCCCTATAGGATATGGTGGTGTGTCGACCTTCGGGGGTTACTGCGGGACCAGGGGTCGACGCACAAAGAGAGAGCCGGAGCCCCGATAAGGAGCCCGGCCCGGATGATGCTGTTAGTCTCCTATACTCCGGTAGGTATCTGTGTCGGGGTCGAACTCGACGACGCCCTCCGCGTCCATTTCGGTAAGCACCTCGCGAAGCTCCGCCAATACGGCCTCTTTGAGAATGCGCTCTCGCACTTCGGGTTTATTAACACCCTCTTCTATCTCCGCAATCATCCTCGCAAAGTCTTTTAGCGGCACGAGGCGCGGAGGATCATAGGCGGGCTTATATATCAGCTCTTCGATGCCCCCGCCCTCAAGCTTACTAATGATCGTCTCGGTAGTAAGCTCGGCTACCACGGCTTCCTCGTCGCCCGCCAGGGCCTCGAACGCTTCCTCCGCGTCCTCAAAGACTATCGGTGCTTCGCCATGGGCTAGAGGCGCGTCGTCCTTTAGGCACATATAGAACTTCAATTCCTGCACTGCTGCTCCTTCCAAGTAACGGTCCGGACCCATGATAGCCCCGGCCCGTTAGCTCCTACGAACTATTCAAGGCTGCCGAGAGCCTCGCGGCCTGTGAACTCCGAAGCTGGAGGGCGCCGGTCTCCGCTTTGGCTATCTCACCCGCAGAAACCCCCGAAAGTCGGGCGAGCTCCTGGCGACCTAACCCCTTCCTCAATCTTCGCCTCCGTAGCTGTTTTCCGTTCATGCTTCTCCTCCTCTTTGCCTGTTGTAATTGTTCCCAACTACCGGGAAAAAATCGGGATTGTATACTTGACACAAGTTTAGGCGTCTGTTATTCTTCTCTCATGAGGCGACTTTTCCCCATTTTTACGAGCTTCTTGAGCAATTTCTTTAGCCAAATCGCGCACCTTTTTGGGGAACAATCTCTTCATCATCTCGTCGGTCGTCATCTCGGTGGCGTGCTTCTTTTTCCGGGGCATCTAGGAGACCTCCCATGCTGAAGAAACAAGAGATAAATCTAGTGGACTTAATGGACCGCTTCCATAGCGAAGAAGCTTGCCGAGCTTTGCTAGAAGAGTTGCGCTGGCCAGACAGGATAGAGTGCCTTCGGTGCGAATCGAAGAACGTTTCTCGTATAAAGAATCGCCCTCAGTTGGTCTGTAACTCATGCCACTACCACTTTTCTGTCACCGCCGACACCATCTTTCACGATAGCCATCTTCCACTACACAAGTGGTTCCTGGCAGTTTACCTTATCGTGGAATCCAAGAAAGGCATCTCTGCTAACCAACTCAAGCGCAGCTTAGGCGTTACTTACAAAACCGCGTGGTATCTATGCCACCGCATCCGAGCCGCGTTCAAAGAAATAGACGCCCAACTCCTCAAAGGCATCGTAGAAGTAGATGAAACCTTCGTCGGCGGCAAGGTAGAGGGCATGGGGCGCGGCTACAAGGGCAACAAAACCGTGGTGGTAGGAGCCTTTGAACGCGACGGAACTATAAAGCTTCAGGTCGTGACTGGAAGGGATCGCGAAACCTTGCAGGGCTTCATTCGCCAGAATACCATCGGGGAAACCGAAGCTATTTATACTGACGAGCTAACCTCTTACGTCGGCATAGCAGACGAAGACACTAGGCACGAAACGGTCAACCACAGCGAA
>JBBSGN010000484.1:0-3375 GCA_038254085.1 Chloroflexia bacterium
ATATTGAGTAGCTCTCATAGTGCAAACCTAATTGCATTGGGGCAACAATGCATCAGTGAAAAACTGTAGAAGCTGCACGGCTTTAGCCGTTGCGGAGTTGTCACTGTCTCCCGACCGGCATCGAGACCTGGCGGAAGACAGCCTCGACGCCTTTTTCAGCCAAGACAAGCCGCAGGTTGTCGTCTTCGAGAACCGCCAACTTTTCGACTACGATGGACTGGAAGGCAGGCTGCTCTCGTCCTCCTATACCCCTGAACCGGGTAATCCTAATTACCAACCAATGCTGGCTCTATTGCGCGATATATTTGACCGCTATCAGCAAGGCGGCAAGGTGGCGTTCGAGTACGACACGATGCTTTACTATGGATGCCTCACTTAGCTCTGCAGGCCGAGGGCAAAAGTCAAAGATCGAAATCTCAAAAAGAGATTTTGGGTCTTTGACCTTGCGGCTGCTCGCTCGGGTCCATTGTTGGTCTTTATGGGTATCACCCACAGATATAACTAATGCTTACCAAAGAGTTATCCACAAAACGGTGGAAACCGCGCTATAATAAGCAGGCAAGAAGTACAATAATCTCCCCGACGAAGGACCAAGACGCTCTGTAATTACGAATTACGGGCTTCAATTCATAATTCATAATTCGTGATTCATAATTCCCGAAGGGTAGCTATGCCCAACAACGACAGAATAATCGTCGGCATTGATGTCGGCACACACAAAATCTGCACCATAGTCGCCGAGGCCGACGCCGGGCCGGGCAACCGCCTGAATGTACTAGGGGTGGGCGCGGTGGCCTCGGAGGGTGTCAGCAAGGGGATGATTACCGACATCGTCAAGGCGAGCGGCGCGATAGCTCACTCTTTGGAAGCCGCCGAGCGCCAGTCGGGTTGCCGCATCCTCTCGGCCTACGTGTCTGTATCGGGCAACCACATCTCCTCGCAAAACAGCCGGGGCTTAGTCGCGGTCTCCCACCCCGACCGCATAATCGGTCAGGACGACGTGACCCGCGCAATCGAAGCTGCGCGTGCCCTGGCCCTCCCTACGGGCCGTGACCTGTTGCATGTGATCCCACGCACCTACACGGTAGACGGCCAGGAAGGCATCCGCAGCCCCATCGGCCTCTCCGGCTTCCGTCTTGACGTTGAGACCCACGTGGTCATGGCCGCGAGCAACTGGCGCGAAAACCTGATTAGGTGCGTGCAAAAGGCCGACGTAGAGGTGGACGACCTGGTGCTGTCCCCGCTCGCCTCAGCCGACGCGGTGCTGACCGAGCAGGAGAAGAATTTGGGCGTGATACTGGTGGACATTGGCCACGGCACCACCGACATCGCCCTCTATGTCGAAGGGTCGGTGTGGCACACCAAGATCATCCCCATCGGCGGCTGGCAACTGACCAACGACCTTGTGATAGTGCTGAACATCCCTTACGAGGCAGCCGAAGCCCTCAAGCTACAGTACGGGCAGGCCGCCGTGCCCGGTGCGAATCGTCTCCCACGCCCGGCCCAGCAATCGTCCAACGGCAAATCCCACCCAGGTGGATCTCACTCGCCAGAGCCGTTTGGCACCCAGCACTCGACGTTCAGCGCTCCCGCAGGGCTGGCTTACGACGAAGGCGACGACCATGAGTCGAGCGACGATGAGATGATCCAAACTCACGCATTCGAGGGATCTGTTCGCTCTATAAACCGCGAGCAATTGAACGCGGTGATGGCTGCTCGCCTAGACCAGCTATTCGGGATGATAGGTGACGAGATACGGCGTAGCGGCTACGAGGGCCTCTTGCCAGCAGGCGTAGTCCTCACGGGCGGTGTCGCTGCCATGCCTGGTATCGAGCCGATGGCCGCCCACAAACTCAAGATGCCGGTGCGCGTAGGTCGCCCGCACAAGATAGGCGGCCTTGCCGACGCCTTCGAGAGTCCCGCCTACGCCACCAGCGTCGGCCTCACCCTCTGGGGCGCCAAGCAGAGTACCCAACCTAGCGTCCTCCCCCGCTTCATGCCCAACCGATCCTCCAACGACACCGACCCGCGCCCTAGCTTATTGGCTAAATGGCTAAAAGGCTTTTTACCGCAAGGCTAAGTCAAACCGATAGCGGCAATTATGCAAATTGAGGCGATTTGGCGGCAATTCTACTTGCACTTGAAGGTCTAATAGTGTATTATCAGACCCTACTGTGGCATTTGATTATGCCACATCACGTAGCTCAACCTGACGGCTCTCAACACCGCAGACAAGTGAGTTGCGAGTTATTAGTTAGCTCTGCAAGGCGCTGGTTGTTAACTGTACTCACAGACTCGCAACTCGTCCAGCACTCATAATTTATTACTCAATCATCAGGGGGAGAAGGAGGATCAGGGAGATGTTTCCACCAGTCGGCGGCAACTCGAATCGCCCCGTATCAATCCAGTACGGGCATGGACGCGACAACGCTCTACCATCGGAAAACTTCGCGCAGATCAAAGTAGTCGGTATAGGCGGCGGCGGCTCTAACGCCGTCAATCGTATGATACAGGCCGGTGTCAAGGGTGTGGATTTCATTGCGGTAAACACCGACTCTCAGGCGCTGGTGCATTCCGAAGCGCCCACCCGCATCCGCATTGGTGACAAGCTAACTAAGGGCCTCGGCTCAGGGGGCAACCCAGACGTAGGTCGCCGCGCCGCCGACGAAAGCAGCGAGGAGCTCTTCGAGGTCCTAAAAGGGGCCGACATGGTGTTCATCACCGCCGGCATGGGTGGGGGCACCGGCACCGGCGCGTCGTCCGTGATCGCCCAAATCTCACGCGAGGTAGGAGCGCTCACTGTGGGTGTGGTCACCAAGCCGTTTACCTTCGAGGGGATGCGCCGCCGCACTGCCGCCGAAGAGGGCATAGCCGCCCTGCACGAGCAAGTGGACACCCTGATCACCATCCCAAACGACCGCCTCCTCCAGATCGCGGACAAAAAGACCACCCTGAGTGAGGCCTTCCGCATCGCGGACGACGTGCTGCGCCAGGGCATCCAGGGCATCTCCGACCTGATTACCGAGCCTGGCCTGATCAACCTCGACTTTGCCGACGTGAAGAGCATCATGCAGGTGGCAGGCTCGGCCCTCATGGCGATTGGCCGGGGCACCGGCGACAACCGATGCGTGGACGCCGCCCGCCAGGCTATCGAGTCGCCTTTGCTGGAGATCAGCATCGAGGGGGCTAAAGGCGTGCTGTTTAATATCACCGGCGGGCCGGACCTCGGTATGCTCGAAGTGCATGAGGCCGCCTCGGTTATCCAGCAGGCCGCCGACCCCGAAGCCAACATCATCTTTGGCGCGGTCATAGACACCGAGATGGGCAGCGACGTAAAGATCACCCTGATCGCCACCGGCTTCGACTCCACGCGCC
>JBBSGN010000485.1:0-3370 GCA_038254085.1 Chloroflexia bacterium
GATTCTTCGCTCCGCTCAGAATGACAAGGGGTAGCGGGCTCGTTTCCAATGGACCTCTCGTTTCTGGAATAAACCCTGGTGTTATAGACACAGGGGCCTCCGGTAAAGGCCCGACCTTGCTTATTATACAGCATCAGCTCGCGGGTATCAGCCGGGATGGGGCATGAATAGAAACCCAGGCAGAAACAGCCTCTGGGCGACTATCCCTGCCTGGGTTTCTATTTACGAGTTAAGCTGCGTAGGTGCGCACTACGTCGGCAAGGTGGTCAATATCGAAGGGCTTGGTGATGACCGCCTTCGCGCCGGTAGCGTGCTGCTTGCGGGGCACGTTATAGTCTGCGGTGATAATTACCACAGGGATGTCGGCCCATTCGGGGTTAGACCTCAGCTTCGAACTGAACTCCCAGCCGTCCATCACGGGCATCATCATGTCGAGCAGCACCAACTGGGGCTTACGTTTGCGTATTTGCTCTAGCGCTTCCAGGCCGTTGGAGGCTTTGCGGACCTCGTGGCCCTCTGCTTCCAGCACATCCGACATTAGATCGCACAAGTATGGCTCATCGTCTACTACAAGCACATCTTTGCCGCTCACTTTGTTCTTCAGCGACCTGCCCTCATCACCTGGGTGGCGAAGGGGTTTGTCCCGGATGCCGGACCTGCGCGCCGGATACATGCTAATTGCAAGCGCATCGTTCAGCGCGAGTTTGCCGCGACTCGTGTATGCGATTATCCAGTTTTGCATATGGCTTCCCACTGTCTGTTAAGGAATCGAGGCCGTTGTGGCTATTCGGTAAGGCTGCAATATGCGTGCCAGGAGTAGATGAAAGGCGATGCGCTAATCTCATTTATGCTAAGGTGGCGGGCAGGCCGATAAATCGGCCATAGCGCTCTGCTGCCACGGCGAGAGCGCGGGTCTCGGTTTTGGTCAGTGGGGTGAAAGGGCGTGCTTCAATAGTAACGGCGCTCTTCTCCAGGGTGCGCTTCCAAGTGCCTACTACCTGCCCATCCATAACAATAGTGTGGTTAGAGAGAATATCGCCACGAGAGCCGAGTTTTTCGGTATGAGACCCATCAAACACGGCGCTACGATCTTTATAGCCGACAGTATACTCATCGAAATTCGGTAACAAGTATGCCGCCTGAGATATCTCGCTTGGGGGTGGTGAAGACGAAGACGCCGAAAACCAATAAGCCTGGCCGTCTATAACCCTATGGGTAATCTGGGACTCGACCATTGCGAGGCCCGCCTTCGCGTCGGATGTCGTCAGCCCCGACCACCATACGAAGTCTTGGATTGTTGCAGGGCCGTGGCTCGAAAAGTAGCGCTCGGTAAGCTCGGCCAATGCTTCGTCACGCTCTAAAGTCCTGGCTTGTGGCGCTCGCTCCTCAAGCAAGGCATAGGTGAATTGCTTGCCCCGCCTGGCACCACTACAGACAATGCCATCCAGTTCAGCACGCATCATTATATGGCTCAATCGCAATGCACTACCCGTAGCGATGCCTGCTTGCTGGAGCGGGAAGGCTAGTTCGGCACGAGTAAATTGCTTGCCCCCTTCTAATGCTCTTGACAGCGCATTATTGCTACGCATGAAGGTGGCGTCATCCAGACCAAACTGACGATAAGAGAAGGCGTTATGGGCATTGACGCGCGGGGCGGTGAGGGCAAGTATCCAGCGAATATCGGCAGGTGAGACAAAATGACAGGTGGGCCGCAGCAGATGGGTGCGGAGAATAGCGCCATCGGCGAATGCCTGGTCTATGGCGGTATCTGTCGAGCGTCGCATGCGTTGGCCGACCGCCCATTTTGCAGCCGCGTAATCTTGGGCCTGCACCGCTCCCATCCCCGCTACTACGTCGCCTGGCTTCTCAAACGTAGTTGCTGCAACGTGCTGATTGTACAGTCGTTGGTGCGCAATATCAAAGCTTGTCATTTCTCTACAACCAATTCACGCATTATGCTCGCCCGGCAGGTGCAGCCACCACCTGTCTCGTTCCAATACCACTGCGACCTCTCCTGTGCTGCTGCCCTTTAGCGGGGGACTCAGCTTGGTGACTGTGACACGGGCGCTTTGGATGCGCTCGTCTTGCTCCAACAGCTTGCGGAGCAGACGGGCAGCCAGATGCTCGATCAAACGGCTTGGCTCGCCCTCGACTTCGGCCTTCACCAGCTTGTAAAGGGTTGCATAGTTAACGGTGTCGGCCAGGTCGTCGGATTGCTCAACATCCGACAGGTCAAGCCACACCGATAGCTCCACGCCGAAGCGCTGGCCCAGGGTCGTCTCCTCCGGGTTCGCGCCATGCCTGCCGTAAAACACCATCCCTTGCAGTCTGATTTCGTCCATGCCCATGCCCGCATTCTACCCCCCTTGACGCTCAGGCGCAAGGAGTGTTACCCTTGTAGGAGAGCGATGATGGCCGATGACGACGGACGATGGACGATGGACGATGGACGATGGACGACCGATAGATGGCCTATTGCACGTAATACTTGAATGATCAAATTATTCGTCGGTCGTCCGTCGTCGGTAATTACCCACGTCCGCAGGAGAACAGACAATCATGGCTGACAATAATCAGTCCCAGGCCAATACGGACCAGGCGCAAGTTGCTGCCCCGCAAGCGCCTCCTATGACCCCTATACGGCGGCCCGGCCCCGCCGATCAGGAATTGAGCGATGAGCAGCGGCGCGTGCTGCTAGTGGCCGCCCACCCCGATGACCCGGAGTTTTCGTCGGCAGGCACTGTGGCCGACTGGGTGCGGCACGGCATTGAGGTGGTGTTCGTGGTCGCCACTAGCGGAGACAAGGGCACCCCCGACCGCGAAATGACCCGCGAGCGTCTCAGCAGCCAACGCGAAGAGGAGCAGCGAGCGGCGGCGGCGCGCCTCGGTGTAACCCAGGTAGAGTTTCTCCGCTTCCCCGACGGCGAGCTTACGCCCAGCCTCGAATTGCGCGGCGCTGTCACCCGCATGATACGCAAGTACAAGCCCTACGCCGTGATGACACACGACCCGCTCACCCTCTTCTACAACAACGAGTTTATCAACCACCCGGACCACCGCGCCATCGGCCAGGCCACCGTAGACGCTATCTACCCCACCGCCCGCGACCCCCTACAGTTCGCCGAACAAACCAGGGAGGGGTTGGAGCCGCACAAGGTCAAAGAGATATATCTATGGGGCAGCGACCAGCCTAACGTGCTTGTTGACATAACTAACACCATTGACGACAAGATCGAGGCATTGAAAATACATGTGAGCCAGGTGGGTGAGGCCAAAGAGCTTGCCGAGCGCATCAAGACGCGCGCCGCCGAGACCGGCGAGCCTTACGGCCTGAAGTACGCCGAGGCCTTCCGGCGCGTCGTTATGCGTA
>JBBSGN010000486.1:0-3363 GCA_038254085.1 Chloroflexia bacterium
AGACATCCGGCACCGCCTGGCAGGCCACGATCAGGTCGTATGCCGGTAGCTTGTTCGCCAGGTAAGAGACGGTGTCGTCGAAGGAAAGGTCGTAAGGGGTGCGATCAACCGGCACTCCCAGAGCTTCAAGTTGAGCGTGTGTTTGGTCTGGCATGTTGGGCTTGCGAAAGCAGGCCATTACTTCCAGGCGGTATCGGGTGGGGTCGAGGTTCTGCGCCAGCAGACGTACCTCTGTCTCTTCCCCGCCCACCACCAGCCAGGCGAACACAAACAGCACGCGCCGAGGTTGAGGACCCGCAGCCATAGTCATCGGGTTATCTCCTGAAATGAAAGTCCATTGTGGAGGGGCCACCGCTAACCGCCCTTGCGCGTCAGGCAGTGGCCGCCTGCGGCTCCAGGTCGAGTGCGCGACCTTCCTGGGCCGAGTGCGTTGCGGCGATTGTGAGCCTGTGGGTCTTGATCGCTTCGCTATACGGGGCGCGAATCTTGTTCAGCTTGCCCTGCACGGCGTCAATGAAATCGCGGTCCTCGCGCACAAAGGGGTCGCCCTGGGCCTTCTGGACGGGCCTGCCCCGCCCCACGTCCACCATCATGTCGAACTCCGACAGCTCGATTGCCAGGCCCTCGCAGAAGAGGTGCAGGCCGATCCTGTGCGGCCAGTTGAGCAGGCAGGTGGAGGCCATCGTGCCGAGCGCGCCGCTCTGGAAGCGTAGCGTGGCAACCGACACGTCGCAAACGTCGGAGTCGGGGAAGGCAGCTCTCTCTTTGCGCTCGGACATAGCGAACACGGTCGAGACTTCGCCTACCAGCACCCGGGCCAGGTCGAATATATGAGTCGTCTGCTCGACCATCTGCCCTCCCGACCCGGCTTGCCGGGACCACCACGCGGGGGGAGGGGTCGCGTCCAACCAATAGCCAAGCGCCAGGCGGACGGGGTTTTTGCTCAACAACTTCTGTGCCTGCTCGGTTATATCCAGGTAGCGCCAATGGTAGCCTACCGCAGTAATGAGGCCCTTGCGGCTAACCTTCTCGGCTATCTCTTCCGCCGTGCGCTCGTCCGCCGAAAGGGGTTTCTCGACGAAGAAGGGCAAGTCTCGCTCGATGGCCGCGCGTTCTGGCTCGCCATGCGCGAAGGGAGGCACGCATATATAGAGCGCGTCCAGCTTCTCTGCATCGAGCATTTGCTCGGCGCTGGCGTATGCTTTGCCGCCGCAGCGTTGGGCCAATTCGCGGGTGCGCTCAATCGCGGGGTCGGCCAGCGCCGCCACTTTGACATCTTCGAAACCTAGCAGGTCGCCAAGATGCCTGGCGGCGATCACGCCTGCTCCAACGAATCCAATCCTTACCTGGGTCATTTTACTCTCCTTTAGTTGTCGGTGGTCAGCAGTCGGTAGTCACTAGCTGGTCGTTCATAGCCTGTGGTCGCTTCTCCGCCAGCACTTCCTCGTAGATGGCTGCGGTTTCGCGGGCCATACGGGGTGCGGTGAAATAGTCCCTAACGCGCACGCGGGCGGCCTCGCGCCACCGGGCGGTTAGGTCTGGTTGTCGCAGCGCTTCTAGTATGCCTTCTGCCAACGCAGCCGGGTTCGCGCCCTCTACCAGTCGGCCCGTGACTCCATCGTCAATCGCTTCGCTCATCCCGCATACTCGCGTGCCGATCACGAGCACTCCGGCTGCCATCGCTTCCAGCACGACTAGCGGCAGGCCCTCGAAGATAGAGGGTAGAACGAACAAGTCGGACGCTGCCATGATAGCGGGCACGTCGTCGCGATGCCCTAAAAAGCTGAGATCAGCCTCCAGATTAAGTTCACGCGCCCTATCGCGCAACTCTTGCTCAAGCGGGCCTACGCCCACCCACACAAAGTGGGCGTTGGGTGCGTGTTCCAGCACAGCCGGTATCGCCTCAATCAGGTAGCAGTGTCCCTTCTGCTCGGTGAAACGCCCAACAGTGAGGACAATGCAGGTGTCGGGTCGCAGCCCCAACTTCTCCATTATGACACGCCGGTCGGTGGCCGCCGGGCGAGGCACTATACCGTTACGCACGACCTCCAGCTTATCGCTTGCTATGCCCGCCTGTATAAAGGTGTCTCGCGCCCCAGCCGATACGCAAATGAGCCGGTCCACCGAGTACATGAGTTGGGCGTGGTCTTTGCGCTGCTGGTAATCGGTAATGAGATAGGGCAGATGCTCAGTGCGGATGATCACCGGCACCCCTGCCTCTCTTGCCGCGTACACACCTTCGTGCCCTTCCCAGCCGATGCCCGCGTGGCAATGGAATATATCTATCTCCTGCGCACACAGCCGGTGCCGTAGCTGCTCTCGCCAAAGACCGGCTTGATTGCAGTCAAATGCGCAAGTTTCAAGCCCCAGCGCCTCCCAGCGCTTCACGAACGGGACGGTAGCAGGAGCGCCCACACACGCGAGCGAAAGTTGGTATTGATCCAGCAGCTCGGACGCAAGGGTGAGCATGTGCTCACCCATCCCAGACGGCTCTCGGCTGTCGGTAAACATACAGACGCGCGGTTTCACTTCACGCAGCCTCCGATTCCTGGCGTTCTCCAACATTTACCTCGCCGGTTTGTGGTCGCCTGGCCCTCTTGAACATCCCTTGCTGGCGGCGCAATTCATCGGCCAGTGGCTCGTATATTTCTCGGTTGCCTGCCTCGTCCGCGTAGTCCCAGAGGCCGTTGTGAAGGTGGAACTCATCGTCCCACCCGGCTCCTTCCACCTCATCGGGCCAGCGCGTACGTGCTAAGCGGGAGCGCAGGTCGTCAAGGGTGCTTTGAGCCACCTGGATCGTAAACGGGTGGATAGCCATGTCAGATCCCCTCTCAATCATTCAAGGGTGCCATCTCTCCCTCGGCTGAAGCTGTCTGATGCCTGGGGGCCAGATTCCTCGCGTAGGAAGATGGAATTGAGATTACCCCTCTGAGCCCGTCAGTCCGCGAAGGACCGCCTGCACAAACGGCAGGAAACCTTCTGATCTCGGGATATGGCTCTTCATATGCACGTTCGCCGTGTCGCTTGACTGAAAAATTTCCCGCACCATCTCCAGACGGGTTTCCAAAGGGATTCCTCCCCCCATGATGACGTGATCAATGTTTATCTGGGCCAACGTGGCCCGCACATCTTCCACACTCGTCCCTCTAAAAAACTCGAAATCGGGACGCTCAACCTGCTGCTGCACATCGGCGAGGATGCTGTCCAATACTCCCACTAGAAGGATCTTTGTGCTCATGGCTCTTCTCCTTTTTTTGTCATGATCTGTCATGTTGTACATCACGAGATCGGAACGCGTCATTCAACAAACCAATCATCATTCTCCGCCGACAACGTCCCAGTCCGTTTTTCCTGATAATGACC
>JBBSGN010000487.1:0-3362 GCA_038254085.1 Chloroflexia bacterium
CCCAATACAACTAGAGACGCTAGCGCGATTCGGAAGATTGGTTTCATTTAGCTCTTTTCTCTCTCTGTGGCGATGGACGACCGACGGGGCGACTACTAGCCGCCGACCACTAGACTACTGGCCCGATTTGAGCTTGGTCAGTTCGTCGGCGGCTTCTTTAGCGTAGCGGATGCTGAAATGGGGGTTGACATCGAGTGCCCGTTGCAGGCTCTTCTGTGCGCTTATAGGGTCGCCCAGCTTTTCGTAGATCATCCCCTGGTGGAAGAAGAAGAGGGCATTTTGCATGCCAAGCCGCAGGGCTTGCTGCTCTTGGGCGAGGGCCTCATGGTACTTACCGGCGCGATACAGCACCCAGGCATGGAAGTCCTGTGTATGCACGTCCTTGCGCTCTTTTGCCGCCTCGTCGGCCAGCTTCACTGCGGTTGGTATGTCGCTGTTCTGGTCGGCCAGGAAACCGGCCTTCTCGATATTCACGTTCACTCCGTTTACTTCAAACACATGGTATGTATAAGCGACCAGGTCATACTCCTCTTTGGCGGCGGCTGCGTTGCCCATGCTGGCGTACAGGTCGCCGAGAGCGGTCACATACTGGGGCAGGGGTATCTCACTGATGGCTTGCTTGTACAGTTGAACAGCTTCGTCATTGCGGCCTTGCGCCCACCGCAACTGCGCCTGGGCTGCGAGAGCGTGAACATAATTGGGATAGCTGACTAAGGCCTCCTGATACAGGTGGTCGGCTTTATCAAGCTGGTTGCTGTTGAAATAGAGGTTGCCCAGTTGGACGCGGCACCAGGCGGTGTTCTCGGCGGCGGGGCCGCCGGCTGTCACGGCCTGCTGCATGGCCTCGATTGCCCCCGGCACGTCGCCGTAAAGCTCGCGGGCGTAAGAGACGCGAGAATACGAGCTAAGGTCGGGGCGCAAGTCCACCATCTTCTGGAAGGTGTTGACGGCGTTCTCATACTCGCCAAGCTCAATCTGGCCGTCGCCAATCACGCCATAATTGTATGCCTTGTTAGGGTTGATCTTGGCGGCCTTCATGCCCCAATCAATCGCATCGCGGAACTGGTGGCGCGATAACTCAAGCGATCCTATCCCGGCCATCGAGTCGAAGTCGTCGGGCTTGATCGCCAACGCCTTCTTGAGCGCGTCCTCGGCCTTCGTATAGTAGGTGGGATCGCTGGTCTCACGAGCCTTCTGCAAGTAGGCAATGCCAAGCTCCGAGTAGCCCTTATTGTCGTCCGGGTACTGCTTAACGCGCGCCTGGGCTGAGGCGACGATCCGGTCGGTATAGCCCACACTATTGAGCGAACCCGCACTGCTGGGCGCGCCTACCGTAAGTAGCGACACCGGGTCGCTGACAAGGGGTGGAGGCGCGGAGGGAGGCTGCTGGGCAAAAATGGACCCGATTAGCAATCCTCCCGCCACTAAAATCAGCATCATGCCGAGTAGTAGCGGCATCCTGCCTTCAAAAAATTTCATCTTTTCCGGCGTCTTCTTATCCAGCATCTTCTTTTCTTTAGCGTTCGATTCGTAGATCATGGCTTTGGTGGGATGTGCTTTCATGCTTTATTGGTTGTATAGCATATTATACGACTTTATTTTGCAACGCATGGGCAGATCGCAGTGCCTGCCCATGCGTTGCCCTAAGAGCGCGTCTCCTAGTAGGGCAAGGGAGTCCTCACCCTACTTCTCGATGTTCTCTGCGGTAGCTTTGCGGCGAACCGCCCAGCCACCTACCAGGACGAGGCCACCGAGAGCGGTTGCCGCGCCGAGGGCTATGCCGTAGATGTCGCCCAGGTGGTCAATACCAAGACCACCGCCGGTCTTCGGCATACCGGGGGTCATGCCCGTGACGGTAGGCTGAGGAGCGGGGGTCGGCTGGCCCGGTGCAGCCGTAGGCTGCGCAGGGGGCGCGGCCGGCGCGCAATCGTTAGCTACGACACCGTGCGGGACAGAAGCAAGACCCTGCCACGCCAAAGCAACGTAGGGGAAGGAAGCGCGGAACGGAGCATCGTTGGCGTCAACGCCGTCGCCAAGCTGGGCAGCCAGGGGATCGGGCGTGAAGTCCTTGTGGAAGAGCGGGTAAGCCGCGCCTGCCACTGCCTTGAGAGAGATGTCGGTCACATCGTCGGCCAGGCGGCGTCCGTCAGGATAGCCAGCCAGGTCGCCGCCGACCACACCCAACGAGTTGGGGTTAGCCGAAGGCGGAACGCCCATGTTGAGCCTCAATTCCTCGGAAGGCTTGAGGGTTGCCGTGTTGGGCTGGGTGGCGCCAGGGATGCCGGTCAAGAAGATGGCAACCAGGTCGTCACGCGGGGTGGGCGGAACCTGTATGTTGTACAGGGCTTTCAGGAGCCTTGCGGGCTCTGGGTCCTGCACACCGGCCAGGAACTGCGCGTCGCCCGACGGCTGAGAGCTGTTCCAAAGGTCCTTAGCGGCCAACGGCACAATTACCTCGTTGACGAGGGGAGCGCCGAGGCGGCTAACCTGTACCATGTCGCCGGTCAACTGAGGAGCCGCGCCGTTGGGCTGAAGCACCCGCGTCGCCGCGCGGCCGGTGGTGGACCAAACGCCGATCACTGCATCGCTAGCCGTAGGGCTGGAGGGGGCGGTGCCGCTCTTGGCGAGTTTGGCCTTGGGAATCTGGAGAGCGATAGTTTGCACGTTGTAACCCTTGAGGTCATCCACGCCGCCGCCGGCGTTACCGGGGAGCTTGCGGATGGTCAGAAGGTCGAACAGCGACAGGTCAACGAAGAAGGGATCATCGCTCTGGCCGGCGAATACTTTGCTGCCATCGCTGAGATCCTGAATGGCGGCATTGGACAGGGCCTCGTAGTTAGGGGTTGACTTGGGGCCGATGTTCGAGGGCGGGGTCTTCAGGTTAGAACCCAGCTCGGTGGCCTTGCCGTCGTCGAGGCGCGTCACGCTATAGAACTGCTTGACATTCCAGTTCGGCGAGTCAAGGCTGTCTATGGGGCCGGTGTTATACAGGAAAGTATTGCCGTTACCGACCTTCGTGTTGAAGCGGAACTGGTAAGTGATGTGCGACTGTGCGTCACCCACGTTGTCTACGTGGATTTCATACAGCACATCGTCGCCGAAGCGGAAGAAGTTAGGACCGCCCGACGGCTCCTCGAAAGGCCAGAAACTGGCTACTATCGTGACCGTATCCGGCTTGTCGGGGCTGGTAAACGCATAAACGTCCGTATTATCAGCCGCCGGGTCCATGCTGATGCTGGGGGCCTCGCGGTGGCTGGAAGCGGAGGCGCGGCCCGGGCCGAACCCAACTGCTGCCAGGCTGAACGCCATCAGCAGCGCGACCACAGCGCTTAGTAATTTTGCTGTCTTCATAAGGATTAATA
>JBBSGN010000488.1:0-3358 GCA_038254085.1 Chloroflexia bacterium
CTCATGTTAAGGTGCCTGCTCGCGTCAGCTTTTGCCTTGCGGCGCTTGCTTTCTAAGCAGCCTGCCGGTCTGTTGACCGCCAGTCTTCGGCCCTATCAGGGGACGAGGAGCGGAGGTCGTTTACAGTACAATTTGCTAGGTTTCTAAAGGTGCGAGGTTCGGAAGGTGGTGCTGGGCAACAAAAGAGGCTTGGGCACTCGCCTCAAGCCTTGTGGCTGTTGAGTATGCGAGTTAGCTTATTCGGCTGTTACCTCGGTGTTGCGCATTCTTTGCTCTTGGTTCTGGGATGGGCTGATTTGTTACAGCCCCGACACGCAAAAGTAATTATACTAAACCCTATTTGCTTTGTCAAGGCGATTTGGCCCCTTTTTTGAGGGCAATTTCGCCGCACTTTTTACACTTCTCGGCCTTCTTTTTCGACCTTCTCAATTGACGCCCAATGGACACAAAGGTCATTATACGGATTACAATAGGTGATGTCAAGGAGAAACTACGGCAATTTTTCGGCAGTGCCCCCAAACGAATAGAATTGTCTCGAACAATCGTATACTACTCCTAAGCTACTCCTCTTAAACCGGCAGCACGATCTATACGTAAGCACTTTACCCTGGTATTCGGCGTTATCTACCTCATCGTGGGCATAATCGGGTTTATACCTGCTCTGTCGCCCAACAACGACGGGAACACGAACCAGCAACTAGTACTCGGCATATTCGGTGTAAACTACCTGCACGACATCTCGCATATCCTGCTGGGAGCCATCCTGATCTACGGCGGACTGGTGCCTGCCAACGTCTTCCTGGTGAACAAGATCATGGCGGTTATCTTCATCGTGCTATTCCTCGCCAGCTTTATCGGGCCGCTAGCCGACTTGGTGGCGTTGAACGCAGCCGACGCGATCCTCCACCTCGTCAGCGCAGCCCTCACCGGCTACCTCGGCTTCGTCGCCGAGCGTGGTGCGCCCGCGACGGCGATGTAGTCGGTAGTCGGTAGTCGGTTCCGCTATTACCGCTAGCGACTACCAGGAATCAAAGCGCAAGACGGTCAGGCGCGCTATAATAGCCTCATGCCTGAGCGTCTTGCGCCTCCTCCTGTCCCCTACAACCGCATACTGGCCGTCAAGGTGGCCGACCTGGGCGACCTGCTCACCGTCACGCCTGCGCTACAGGCTTTGCGAGCTGCCCACCCAACCGCGCAGATAGACCTGCTGGTTCCCCCATCCTCAGCCTCTCTGTTGCAAGGGGTTTCTTATATAAATAGGATAGTAACTTTCGACAAGTTCGCATTCGACAGTCTGCGGGGTCTGTTGGATGTCCGCAAAGTGGTCCACACGTTGCGCTTTCTGTTGCGCCTCCGCACCTCCGGCTACGGTGCGCTCGCTATCTTCCACCACTTCACTACGCGCTGGGGTTCCGTCAAGTTCGCTATTTTGGCTTTGGCTAGCGGGGCCACAGTCCGGGCTGGTCTCGACAACGGGCGGGGCCACTTCCTCACCCGGAAAACGCCCGACAAAGGGTTCGGCGTGATGCACGAGGCCGATTACTGGCTCCAGGTGGCCGCACTCCTGGGAGCCGACCCATACGCAGGCTGGCCTGCCGATATACCTATTAGCAACGCCCACCGAGCCGTCGCTACCGACCTGCTTGCTCACTCCCATCTGGACCGGGATCGCCGCCCTCTTCCTCTAGTAGCCATACACCCTGGCGCAGGCGGGTACAGCCGGGCGCGCATCTGGCCCGCCGAAGGCTTCGCCGAGGTAGCCCGCGACCTCATATCCAGCCGCGATGCCTCCATAATCATCCTGGGCGGCCCCGACGAAGTGGAGACGGCGGCCAACCTGGAAACGCTGATAAGCGACGCGGAGCGCGTTCTCAACCTTGCGGGCCGCACCACGATTCATGAGACCGCCGCCGTCATCGAGTTATGCAATCTCTTCGTAGGCAACGACAGCGGCCCTATGCATATAGCCGCCGCCGTCAAAACGCCCGTCGTGGCAATATTCGGCCCCTCCAACCAGCGCGCCTGGGGACCCTACACCCCACCCGGCCAACCGAGCCATAACCGCATAGTCTCCCGCGACCTCCCCTGTATGCCCTGCTTCTACCGCGCCCACTCCCTCGGCCTCCGTGAAGGCTGCGGTCCGAGGCCGTGCCTGACTAGCCTGCCAGCCGAGCAGGTGATAGCGGCATGTGTAAACATGATACGTGAAAACCAGCAATCTCTTTAGCCAGCCAATTCTCCTATGTCCTTCCGAGCGAAGCAAGGAATCACTATCCTTAGTAATCAGCTGGCTAACATTTCCCTTTTGTCGCGAACACCCCGCTATCCCCGACTGATTCCGCGCTTCGCTCGGAAGGACATAGGAGAATTGGTTCTTACTATTTTAGCTCCTATCCTCGGTAATATATTACCGCACAAATCTCTGTGTGGTCCTTTGCGTTCTCTGCGCCTCTGCGTTTAGTTCGTTACTTATCACGTTTCACGTTTTACCTTTACACAGTTTTCCCTGTCTAAATTGACGCACCCGCCTGTTCTCTGATATAATACAGAGTGGCACGGGTGTGCCCACTTTAGGGACCGGATAGAATAAAGGAGGGTTTTTGACGATGTTGGACCCCAAGCAATCTTCGCCTCGCGCTGAGGTGCTGCGTATAGTGCAGTGGCAAGGCTCGGCCTCAATCAAAGATATCGAGGCCAGCATGGGCGTCACCACCACCGCTGTGCGCGAGCAGATAGCCCACCTGCTCCATGAAGGCTTTTTGCAGACCACGCGCGTGCGCGGCGAGATAGGTCGCCCATATTACGTCTATTCCCTCACCCCCAAGGCCCAGGAACTCTTTCCAAAGGACTACGCCACCCTGGCCCTTCTTCTTCTCGAAGAGACGTTGGCTATGAACGGGCAGGAAGGCTTGCGTGTGCTCCTCAACCGGGTGAGCCGCCGCATGGCCGACAAGTTCGCGGGCCAGGTGGACGGCAAAGAGCTTTCTCAGAAGCTCCTCGGCCTGGTGGCTGCCCTGGGTGAGGCCGGCATGGAGGTTTCGATGCTGCCGGTTGAGGGCACGGAGGGCGATTTCGTCCTCAAGGCTCACTCCTGCCCCTACTTCGACGTGGCTCTTAGCCACCGCGAGGTCTGCGACATGGAGCAAGAGATGCTCTCCGAATTGCTCGGCCCTGGCGTAAACGTAAAGCTGGGTGGCCGCATCGTAGAGGGCCAGTGCGCCTGCGAGTTCCACGTCACCCGCGCTCCCGCCGAGAAGCGAGACAAAGTAACGTCCGTAGGCACGCCTGAATAATTATGAGTTTTGAGTTTTGAATTATGAGTTGGGAAACCGACTACCGACTACTGACAACCGACTAC
>JBBSGN010000489.1:0-3356 GCA_038254085.1 Chloroflexia bacterium
CAGGGTGAGCCACCGGTTGAAGCGATGAAAGCTTATGCAAGAAAGGCGCGCGATCTGGGCTGCGAGGTATTTGTGCTGGATGCGGGCTGGCACACAACCGAGCAAGAGAAACCCAACGAAGGTTGGTGGCTGCGCACAGGCGATTGGGCCGTCGACCGCAAGCTCTTCCCAGTCGGCCTGGAAGAACTGAGCGCATATTGCCGGGAACAAGGGATTGATTTTGGCATCTGGATCGAGCCTGAGGCTATAGGACCGAGCGCGGCGATACGACGCACCCACCCCGAATGGCTGCACGCTATAGGCGGACGAATAGCACCCCCGGAGGGAAGAGCGATTCTCAACCTGGGGGTGCCACAAGCGCGCGCCTGGATCCGCGACCGCATGCTCTCTATTCTGAGGTCAACCCAGGCACGCTGGCTGAAATGGGACTTCAATGCAGACCTGTATCAAGGCGGCTGGGCGCCTGGGTTGTCCGAGGAATTAACGCGACAAGATCCTCTTGTGGCGCATTACCAGGGACTCTACCTGCTACAAGACGAATTGCTTGAAGCGTATCCCGACCTGATACTGGAGATGTGCTCCAGCGGAGGCAGTCGTTTTGACGCAGCCATCCTTTCGCACGCGCATACTTACTGGATAAGCGACCAGACGCACCCGATGATGAAACTGGCTATCCATTTCGGCAGCCAGCTCGCCCACCCTCCTGAGCAGTGCAACGACTGGCTGGTAGAGTGGCCGCCACACGAGGCCCAGCATGATCCACTGCGAAGCCCGGGAGGTGAACATGGCGACCTGTCTTTCCGTATCAGGATAGCGATGCTCGGCAGCTTCGGTATCAGCGCACCGGTCGAGCGATGGAGCGATGAGGACATTGCAATCGTCAAGAAACACGTGGCATGGTACAAGCAGGTTGTAAGGCCGATCTTGCAATCAAGCCATCAATACCTGCTGACTGATGCTCCACCACTCGACGGCAACGGCGATTGGGCAGCTATCTGGTATGCGCACCTGGAAGGCACACGCGGCATACTATTCGCGTTTCGGCTGGCAAATGGCCGGCCTGAGCGAACCTTCGTGCTGCCAGGTCTCGACGCGCAAGCTGTCTATCGCCTGAACTCGCCCGATGGCTGGAGCACCACACTTAGAGGAGAGGAACTTGGAGTGGGAATCGCAGTGGAAGCAGACTCACCTTTCCGCGCGGTGCTCTTATCTGTCGAGAAGGTCGCGTCGGAGTGACCCCATCCGAGAACGTGGCGCTGTCCTAGAGCTCAGCGCCCACGGTTCGAAGGAACTCTAGAGCGATGACCGTGTGTCCGCGCGCATTAGGGTGTATCTGATCGTCCGCCCAATCACCTGGCGATGTATATCTTAGCACCCGGTCCAACGCAGCCTGCGTCGGCACCAATAGTGCGTCATAGTCACCCGCCAACCGGCCCACGATCGAACCATAACGGTCCATCTCGCGCCGCATTGGCTCGGAGTGGTCAGGCTCTATCATATAGGGTTCCATGAGTATCAGCCGTGCCTTTGTCGCCTGGAGCGTCCAATCCAGCAGTCGCCGTAACGTCGCCTCGTATTCCGGCAGAGGCACAGCCTCATGCGAGTTGTCTTCAAAGGCGCGCCACACATCGTTTATACCGATGCCGACAGATAGCCAATCGGGTTGCTCATCAATCACATCCTTTTGCCAGCGGGCGGCCAGGTGGCGGGTGGTATCTCCACCCACACCCCGGTTTGCTACGATCAACTCCAGCTCAGGATAGCGGGCCAGAAGGAAGTTGCGCAGCATCCACACATAGCCGTCGCCGAGGTGGGCTGCATCCTCACGCCGCCCGCAGTCGGTGATACTGTCGCCGACGAATAAGAGCTTTTGTCTATGCCGAAAGGGAATCACAAGATACTCCTTCTAACTCCATCTACATCAAAATCCACTAAAATCAACCGAGCCATTGGTAGAGGCTTTGCGAAGGTGGTACAATTGCCCACAAAGCCGCACTTTACCCCGTGAAGTATGAGAAACAGCAAGCAATGCACTGACGCTATTGCCCTCACAAGAAGCCTGGAACAGCACAGCGTGGATATCCTGAATAGCAAAATCTATAGGATAGGCGAGGTTCTTGTCAACCTAATTCTGCTGAACTTGCTATGGCTGATTGCTTGCTTGCCTGTGATAACAGCATTCCCCGCCACAGCCGCCATGTTCGGCGTAGTGAGAGACTGGATAAAGGATACCGACAGCGGAATCGTCATGCCGTTCGTCCGCCACTTGAAAGCCAATTTGGCCCGGAGTCTTTGGATTGGCTTTGTGTGGCTGGCGGTTGGCTGCGTGTTGCTGATAGACTTCGTTGTGATCGGCGGCACCGAGGCCTGGTTGAAAGTGCCTGCATTCATGCTGCTTACCCTGGTCGCCCTTTGCTTCATTCTCACTTCTATGTACCTCTTCCCGGTCATGGTCAATTACGAAGGCCGCTGGCGGAACGTAATCAAGAACTCCTTCCTGATAGCGATCGCGCAGCCGGGTACGACAATTCTATGCATTGTGGTCGTCGCATTGGCGCTCGTTGTCGTCTATTATGTGCCGGCAGTTGTGCTGGTTGCGGGCAGTGGAACTGCGTATCTTCAGTACCTCCTTTGCAGGCGGGCGTTCGACCGAATTGAAGCGCTAAAAGGTATCAAGCTGGAAACGACTCAGGAGTCAAGACCCAAGCCGTTATGAGGTACGGTACGAAGACGTGAAACACCTCTCTACAGCGCGCCATGAGCGCCATAAGCGCTATGAGCACTTCACCCACACGCGAAGTACCACTTCAATCTCGATTAGGAGCTGGGTCGCCAGGGCTTATGGCCCCTTCCCCATCCTGCCATGCTGCATCAGCCTGGAGGCAGCGTTCCGGAAGATGTTCAAGCTAGGGATATTCACTGTATGACATAGTTTCGTACCGTTGTTTTCTGGGTTCTGACGCAAAGTTGGGTGTAACGGGTTCGAGGGCTGTGTTGCAACAACTGAAGCTGCTCCGCATGAGGGCGTGTTGAGATAGAGTAGGAGAGTAGGGTGGAAGTCTAAGCAGCCAACCCGTGTTCGGCCATCATCTCTTCGAGATTACGGTAGCTCAAAGAATAACGAAGATACCACCGCAGGCACAGCACGATGATTTCAGGTTCAAAATGCCGGTATTTGAACAGGTTGGGTTGGCTCATGAGCAGGTCTCCGTTTGCTAAATCTGTGTCGGTAAGCCTCACTCTAGCAGACCCGTCCACTTGTTGCAACACTACCCCGTGGAGTAGGTGTTCAGACATATGGTGTGGCGAGTGAGGAAAGGAGGAAAAGGCACTGTGAGAAGGGGTTGAGACCCTTA
>JBBSGN010000490.1:0-3354 GCA_038254085.1 Chloroflexia bacterium
GAGGGTCATCGGTAGTGAAGGGCCAATCAACGGTGGAGTGGCGCTCGTTGCGGTCGCACTCCCAAGCTCCCACCTCGTATGCCACTGTTGATAGGTGGGGCAAGCGCCTATCCAAGCACTGCTCGCGTAATACCGAAAGCTCAATTTCAGCCATGTTCAACCAACTGCCATGTTTGGGTGTGTAATGTATCTCCAGCTTGTCGGCAATTCGTTTAGCTTCCGTAGGCTCAAACGCCTCGTACAAGGAGGCGGGAGAATGCACGTTGAGATTGTCCATCACCAGCACCACCCTCTCGGCGTCAGGATAATGCACTGCACGTCCACCATCTCTCTAGCCCAGTGTGCCCAATCCACTTTGGTGCGCCTCTCAGTCACCGTGCAGTGTCGCCTACCCGCCAGAGGCTCGAAAGCCATGAAGATGTTCGCCGTACCCTCACGCTTGTACTCGTAGTCCTCTTTGGCCACATGACCGGGCACCAGGGGCAACGGTTCTCGGCTAGGTACATCAGAGAGGAGTTGCACGCTTACCTCGTCCATGCACACCTGTGGGCGCGAAGGGTCGTAAGGGCGCTGGTACACCGACAGCACATCCTCCATGTGGTACACAAACTCGGAATTCTGATGCGGTCTAATGCACCACTCCTCCTTCAGATGGGGTTTGAGAACGTTTTTTTGAGCGTGCGCCGCACCAGTTCGTATGACACTCCTTCGTCTGCATCTACATACTCAAGCTCCACCATCTTCTCCGCCAGCAGACGCAGCGTCCAGCCCTTCCTTCCGTCTGGCGGCGATGAACAGGCGAGCGCCACCAGATGAGCCTCCCGCACCCCGTCCAGCTTGTGCGAGTAGATGCGGTTAGGCTTACGTCTATGCAGCGCTGCTTGCAGTCCTTCGTGTCCGCCACCCGCCACCCGCCACCCGCTTCGCAGAAGCGTTGGCGCACATTAACAACTGTGGCAGTACTCACTTCAAGAGCCTGGGCTATGTCGGCATCTGTCCACTTGGGGCCATCCGGACCTCTATCTGCCTTGAGCAAGATACGAGCGTGGGAGAGAGTGCGAGCACTCTCCTTACCTGCCGAAATCAACTCTTGGAGCATCTTGCGCTGTTCACTCGTAAGGCTGGCATGGTATCGCTTGTTGGCCATCACTCGGCTCCTCCTTCTCCCTTCCCTTTTTGCCTTATCTTAGCCGAGTTGCCATACTTTGTAAATCATCTGTGACGAACTACTAGTAACCGGCACCTTTATAACTGAATAGCAACACCTGAGCAGTATGACGCAGCCACCGAGATAACCCGCACCACCTACCTGCCTACTGTGGGCGGGCAGACGACTACTTCTACCCGCACATTCGATGCTGCCAACGAGCTAAAGACGCTGCTGGACAAGCAGGGCCTTACCATCACCCGCAATCTGTCTCTCTCCTACAACAAGAACGGAGACCGCACAAGCCAGAGCGATAGTGTGAGTGGCGTTCTGCTTCCTTATTGCTTCCTTGACCTTACGGGAAGAAGGTCAGCTTGACGATCTTAGAGGTCTGGCCCCTGGTGGCGTTGTTGCCTACCCTGAAGTAGTTGCCCGGACAAGGCTCCCCCGGCCCACCGCAGGAGTAACCGCTGATAGTGCCGAGGGCGGCCAGGCGCTCTACGTACAGGTAGAACGGGCTGCTTGGTGGCACATCGTTGAAGGTCTGGCCGGTCGGCGTACCACCAAGGCCCTTGGCGTTGGCGACGATCTTAGCAAGCTGGCCGCGCGTCACCTGGTTGGCCCAACGGAAGTAGGGCCTCCTCTGGGGGTCGCAAACCTCTCCTGGCCCGCCGCAGTCGTAGCCGCTGATCAGCCCCCTCGTAGCCATGCGCTGTATGTACACATAGAAGGGGTTGGTCGGAGGCACATCCGTGAACAGCTGGCCGCTCACCGGCTCATTGAAGCCCGCCGCGTTGGACGCGATCTTGGTAAGCTGGCCCCGCGTGGTGTTGGCGGCCGGGCGGAACGTGGTGTCGCTGTAGCCGCTGACGATGCCGTTGCACGCCAGATAATAGATGTAGTCATAGTAGAAGCTGCCATAGGGCACATCGCTGAACGAGCCGCACAGCGAACCGTGCGGGCTGAACAGGTCGGTGTCGCCCACCGTGATGCTGCCCGCAGGCGGCACGGTCAAGTTCCACTGAAGGCCGGCCCCAGAGTCGTGCAGCGTAGCGGAGATGATAGTATTGTCAAAGCCGTCGCCCGGGCCGGTCGTGTCGCCAATATTGCCCCAGATAGTGCCATAGTAAGACTCCTTGTAGGCGCTGGCCGGAGTGCCTGCATTGGGCACGAACTCCTGGTAAAGCGTCACCCCTGTAGTGACGGTGTAGTAGTCACCAACCCCGCCGTTGGAGGAGTCATAGTAGCCATAGCCCTGGTCGCTATTGCCTGTAAACAGATCGGCAGCGTGGAACAAGGTGGCGGTCATGGGCGTCGAGCCGCCAATCTGCTCAAGTTGGAACGACAGGCCCACGAACTCGGCGCCGTTCACATAGCTGCTGCGCTGGGTAAGGCGCAAATTCGTGCCGGGCACAGTTGCTATGGTGGTGACCACGAATGGGTTCGACGGACTACCCACGCCGGTCTTGACGTTGCTGACGAGGTTGTAAGGGTTCACGTTGCGCCCTGCGGGCACATATGCAGGGCCGAACACCTTTGTTGTGCCTCCTACGTTCACCCATAGATAAGTGCCTTCGGCATCCTGACCAAAGAACTGCTGCGTCTCGTTTTGGCCGAGGGCAGAGTTGGTGTACTGGATTTGCATCTGGGTGTCGTCTTCGACCGTGATGGTGAGCGGGTAGCCCGCTATTACCTGATCGGATGTTGGCGATCCGGGCCTGTGTGGAGGCACCGGCTTGGTGCCGCCCGATCTGGATTGGGCCGAGGCGCTCGCCGTGCCCGCGACCACCAACGCCAGCGCGGCCAGGACGCCCAGCGCCAGGGCCAGGACCGACGCCATTTTATTGGAACTACTATAATCTTGCATCTTTTTACTCTTGCTCCTTTCATTCTTCCTTGCGTAACAGCAAAAGCACGCGCGTGGGCCTTTGCTGGCTATGGAGGGCCTGTTGCTCCTGGGATCGTGCGGGTAGCTAACGGCAATTACCGCGCAGGTTTGGACGGTTAGCAGAACCAGAGCCATACAAGTATATACGCCCTCGGCGCTAACGTCAATGGGAAGTTTGCTGGTGATTACCCACATCTCATGAAGGAGTAGCAAAGCTCTGGCCGCTGTGGTAAGAAGGGAGTGACGAACAACCTTCACCAACCATAGGAGGACAGAGCCTTGTGTAACCACATTCTACCGATAGCGCAGGTGCTTGCCA
>JBBSGN010000491.1:0-3352 GCA_038254085.1 Chloroflexia bacterium
ACGCGCCGCAGGACACTGACAGCCGCGCGGCGCATCAACGTGGGGGTGAAGCTTTTTATCGCCTTACTTGCCTCGCTGTTCTGCCTATATCCGGTCGCATATATCATTTCAGCGGCCCTCAACCCGTCCAACTCGCTGATAAATGCGAGCATAATACCCCACGGTGCAACTCTCGACAACTTCCGCGGCCTCGTAAACGACCCGCAGCACCCGTTCCTGCTCTGGATACTTAACTCGGTCAAAGTATCGGGCATCACGGCAATAATCGTTGTGGTCCTAACCGCACTCGCTTCGTACTCCTTCAGCCGCTTCCGCTACCGCGGACGGCGCTTTGGCCTCCTGACCATTCTGTTAATTCAGCTTTTCCCGACTACTCTGGCTATCGTCAGCCTCTTCCTACTGCTGCAACAGATAGGCAACTTTATACCCTGGCTTGGCCTCAATACCCAGGGAGGGCTAATACTTATCTATAGTGGCGGCGCACTTGGATTTAACACCTGGCTGATGAAGGGTTTCTTTGACTCGATACCCAAGGAGTTGGACGACTCGGCTCTTGTGGATGGCGCCACGCGATTCCAGACATTTCGTATGATAATACTGCCATTGGCCCGCCCCATACTCGCCGTAATAGGCATCTTGTCATTCATTGCCACTTATAGCGACTTCCTTCTCGCCCGCGTCATGCTGAAAAGCAGCGACAACTATACTCTGGCAGTCGGTATGGCCCTGTTTATACAGGGGCAATACTCAAAAGAGTGGGGCGTATTTGCTGCGGCTGCGCTGGTGGGTGCCATGCCCATAGTGATTATCTTCTTCGCTCTTCAGAAGCAGTTGATCACCGGCCTTTCCAGTGGAGCAGTGAAAGGCTAATGACCGGTGGAAGTTATATACATGCTCGCAATGCTACAACGGCTACTTGATCGTGCGCGGCAGGCAATCGCCAGGTTAGCGCCGTCCTGGGGTAAAACCACGAGAGAGAATGAAGCCGATTCCGTCGGTGAGAAGCTGCATGACCTCGGCTGGCAAGACGAGGACGAAGAGTCGGTGCGAAGGCAGGTAGCCGGGGCGGAAGCCAAAGGGAATGCTCTGGCAGAGACCGTCTTCCGTGCCCGTCCCCAGAATCCGTTCAGCAAGGACTGTTAGCTATCTGTTCAGGCCGTAGTATGGACCACGCAGCAAGAATTGCCACATGGTGACGAAAGGCGAAGGACGATAGTAGCTTCTTCGTCTTTCGTCTGATTGTCAGCAGTCCATGCTTGGCTCGGTGGAGGACAGGTTTGAATCCTGAAAGCATAAGCCGGGCGGCGGCTCGTCGCCTGCGCGGTGGCGTATTGCCACATGTGCCCCCGCCCGCCTCTCCTGTCTCAACCTGGGTGCGGCTCGAACTGCAAGCTGCCTCCGACGCCTACCCCGAAATCCTCTTCACGGATCCCCACCGCGAACACGGTTGGCGCGTCGCCATGTCCAGTTTCGACGACCGACAACCGACAACCGACAACCGACCCCTAGCTACCTGGCGCGCGGACATCAAGCTGCCCCAGGAGCCTACCCTCCTCCGCTACCACTTCGTATTGCGCGACGGCAAGACGGTCCGCGAGCAGCGCCAGAAAGAGGGCGTAGAGGAGCCGCTGTTCGGCGAGTGGGTCGAGCAGGAGTTTCGCATCGCCGCCTACAACCCGGACGGTTGCCCGCCTGCCTGGGTCCCCGGCTCGGTCTTCTACCAGATATTCCCCGACCGCTTCGCTGTAGGCGATAAAAGCAACGTCACCAAGGGCGGTAACACTTACCAGCACGAGCCTATCTATCTGGAATGGGGCGATCGGCCAGAGCATCCACCCAAAGGCCGCGACTTCTACAGCGGCGACCTGCGTGGGGTCGTCAATAAGCTGGATTATCTGCAAGAACTTGGCATTACCTGCATCTACTTCACCCCAATCTTCGAGTCGCCCACCAACCATCGCTATGACGCCATCAACTACATGAAGATAGACCCACGGCTCGGCACCGAGGAGGACTTGCGCGAACTAATTGCGGAAGGCGAGGAGCGCGGCATCCGCGTCCTGCTGGACGGTGTGTTCAACCACTGCTCATGCGATAGCGTCTACTTCAAGGCCGCGCAGGAGAGCAGGCTATCGCCGTACTACAGGTGGTTCGACTTCATCCATTGGCCCGACAGGTGGGAAGGCTGGGCGAAGGTAAGGACCATGCCGGAGCTCGTGGAGTGCCCCGAAGTGGAGGAGTTTTTCTTCGGCAAGGAGGGGGTGGCCCAGCACTGGCTCTCGTATAGCACGGCGGGTTGGCGCACCGATGTCACCCCCTGGATCACCGACGAATACTGGCGGCGCTTCCGGCGGGCGGTGCGGCGCGACTACCCCGACGCTTATCTAGTGGCCGAGGACTGGGGCGACGCCAGCCATCGCCTGCTGGGTGATAGCTTCGACGCCACCATGAACTACCGCTTCGCCTACTCGGTGGGCGGCTTCGCGGGCGGCAAGCTGACCCCCGCCGAGCTAGACGACCGCCTGGAAACGTTGCGCCGCGATACGCCTCTGCCCCAATTCCACGCGCAGATGAACCTGCTCGACTCGCACGACACGGCGCGCCTGCTGACCAAGCTGGACAGCAGCCGCGAACGGATGATGCTGGCCGTCGCCATGCAGTTCGCCTACCCCGGCGTGCCGACCGTCTGCTACGGCGATGAAGCTGGCATCGAAGGGACCTACGCCGAGAACGCCCGCCGCTCCTTTCCCTGGGGCCACGAAGACAGAATCCTCCTTGACTTCTACCGCCGCGCCATCCACGCCCGTCGCAGCAGCCCCGCCCTCAGCCAGGGCGACGTGACTACTATGTGGATAGACAAGCGAGGTGGCTACGGGTTCGTAAGGCGCAACGGGGAAGACGCAGTGTTGGCCCTGTTCAACAATGGGACGGAGCCGCTGGAAGCCGTGATTCCGCTGGGTGAGAGCATGGCGGATGGAGAATGGGCCGGTTTGCTGGGCGGCCCGTCGGCGCGAGTGAGTGAAGGGGTGCTGCGCGTGGTTGTGCCGGGGATGGGGGCGAGGTGGCTCCAAGCGCCATCACCCGGCGGGCTACTAAAATAGCACTGATTGTAATTCTGTTTGTAATCTTGTGCAATGCTACTCCTCGGTCCCTGTTTCGTGCGATCATAGCCTTGGCTTTTGCGGAGGTAGAGAACTAGATGGATAAGCGGATTGCGTTTGGTTGGTACGGAGGAAAGTTTAGCCACTTGGATTGGATACTTCCTTTATTGCCCAAGGCGCAGCATTATTGTGAGCCCTTCGGCGGTTCGGCGGCGGTCCTCATCAACCGCGAGCCTTCGCCACTAGAAACC
>JBBSGN010000492.1:0-3349 GCA_038254085.1 Chloroflexia bacterium
CGGGAGGCTTAGACCCTTTAACTCGACTTTCTACCCGCCCTGTGCTTTGCAAACTGGACTTGACAACCATAGTCCGGATGCAATAGCATTGTGGCGGCCTGACGGTAGTATGCGCACACATGCAGGCCGAGCAACAGAAACTGAGCACGGGAGGGTTATGAAAGCAATCATCGCGGTCGTACAAGGCCAGGACACGACACGTCTGAGCAACGCCTTGCGCCAGAACAGCATACCGTTCACCACCGTAGACAGCACCGGCGGCTTTCTGCGCGAGCGCAACGCCACCTTCCTCATCGGCATCCAGGACGAGGCAATGGACAAGCTAATGGAAGTGCTGGCGACCAACTGCCACACCCGCAACGAGTACGTCTCCTCCTACCCTTCCGCCTTCGACCCGGCAGAGTTCTATCTCCCTCGCCCCATAGAGGTACAGGTAGGCGGCGCGTCCGTCTGGGTGCTGGACGTGGAGCACTTCGAACCACTCTAGCGAATGCCGAGTGCTGAGTAAGTGACTTTCCACCCGGTACTCGCTACTCGGTACTGACTTAGCTTGCGTTAACGTGTATAATAGAATCTGTGGACAGTGGTGGCGGCCTCTGCTTTGGCTCTGGCCGCTTCTGTATGATTGAGATCGTGGCGCTTTGACTTGCGCCTGCGCTACCTATGTCGAGGCTGAATAGTTAATGGATCAGATACTAGATTTTATTAACCGGTTTCTTACGTACTTCCTGGCGTGCGCGGGAGCATACCTGGTGGCGCTCTACTTCGCCACTATTGTGTGGACCTACCGCGACGTCACGGCGCGCACCCGTGATGTGCTGTCTATAGCGTTGGGTCTCGCCCTCGTGGTCCTCATGCCGTTCGTGGGCATACTCATTTATCTGGTCCTGCGTCCCAAAGAGACTCTTTCGGAGGCGTATGAGCGCGCCCTCGAAGAAGAGTACCTGCTCCAGGACATAGAGGAGACCGACCTGTGCCCCGCCTGCAAGCGGCGGGTCAGCCCCGAGTTCCTCTACTGCCCCCACTGCCACACCAAGCTGCGCGACGAATGCGAAAACTGTGGCCGTCCCATCAGCGTCCGCTGGGCCACCTGCCCATACTGCGGGAAGCAATAGACTCGCAATGCGTAAAACGTGAAACGTAAGAAGAAACCCCTTACGTTTTACGCTTTACGAGTCTACCACCGGGGAAATGTCTCGGTGGCTTCCGCTCTTAGTTTGACATAGCTGTTGTAGCGGGCGGGGGAGATTTCGCCTCGCTCGACGGCGGCTAGGACAGCGCAGCCTGGCTCCTTCAGATGGGCGCAATCGCTGAAGCGGCACTGGCCCAGGTAGGGACGGAACTCCGGGAAGGCGTGGGGCAATTCGTTGGGCGGTATCATCCAGAGGCCGAGCTCGCGCAGACCCGCCGTGTCGGCCACCGCCGCCCCGCCGGGCAGCTTCACCAACAACCCTCCGACTGTCGTATGTCGCCCCTTGCCATACGCCTCGTTCACCTGCCCCACTTTCAGGTCCAAACCCGGATACAGCGTGTTCAGCAGGCTCGATTTGCCTACGCCCGATGGCCCCACGAACACCGAAGCCTTGCCGTCCAGCGCGTGCTGCAACTCGGCAAGCCCCTCGCCAGTGCGGGCGCTGGTGTAATACACCGGGTAGCCTGCCTTCTTATACGACTCGATCAGAGGCTTTATCTCCCGTGGATTCACCAGGTCAATCTTATTGACAACGATATGAGCGGGCAGGTCGTCGTCCTCAGCGACCACCAGGAAGCGGTCGAGCATGGCGGTGTGGGGCGTGGGGTTGGCCGCCGCAAACGTCACCATCACCTGGTCCACGTTGGCGATCAACACCTGCCGCCCCACGCTCGTACCGGCCATGCGGCGCGCCAACGTGCTTTTGCGGGGCAGCACCGCCGTGATGACGCACTGCTCTCTGTTCTCCTCAATCTCCACCCAATCGCCTATCGCCGGAGGGTCGGCCGTGAACAGCTTTCCCCTGATGGCGCACTCTAACGTGCGGTCATGCGTCTGCACGGTCGCCACATCGGCATATAAGCGGACTATTTGGCCCTTAGAAATAGGAATAGGTTCACCTCGTCGGAAAGTCGTATAGGCCCTGAAGAGAACATGCTTGCTCGGCGAGATTATAGGTTTTGGCTGCGCGCGAGTCAAATAATGCTCGATGGGTAACTGTTCAGAGTCAGGGTATAGAGAGGGGTAAACTCACCGCAGAGGGGCAGAGTACGCAGAGGACCACGCAGAGAATAACAACAATTTGCTCGTCGGTCCTCTGCGTACTCTGCCCCTCTGCGGTGAACTCTTCTGCGAATGTGAACTATTACCTCGGTGCTTGACTGCTCAGAATCAGCGTATCGCTAAGGATGGAGGGACCGCACTAGGTGGTCATTGACACAAAACTATGCCTCTGATACTATTACATTGCTTGGCGGCCAGCCTGCAAGGCCGCTTGCATGAAGATTCAGGTCGTCCAGAGCAACGAAGCAACCTATTATACTTTCCAGCGCCATGTGGCACGGGCCGATAACAGCCACCTCCGTTGGTTATCGCAGGACCCGTAGCTCGACCACTCTTCGCGTATAACAATGGGCAGGCTCTGTACCCCACGTGTGCGGACATGGGGGAAGAGTAAGACCACCAGTTTCCGCAGCATTTACCAAGCAAAGGAAGGGGAAATAGATGTCATCTGTAAAGGACGCATTAAAGGACACATTGAAAGGCAAATGGCGCGCTGGGCTGCTATTGGCTCTGTTGCTTGTGGTTGCAGGGGTCGCAGCAGGCGGCCCGGGCACAGCAAACAACGGTCCGCAACGGGGCAGCGCCGTGGGACCGCAATTGAACAGACCGAGCGGCGCGGTCGCTGCTGCCGTAGGCGCAAACCAACTGCCTATGGCCCCCGGCGAGAGCAAGACCCTACCCAACGGGGTAGTCGTCACCGAGGCTGACCATCACGACGTGTCGCCTCCTCTGCGCGACATCCCACCTGTGCCGGTGGTCAAGCGGGATGGCGAGGAAAACGAGAATCCTCTGCCCTTCAAAGTGCCCGACGTGAAGGTCAAGGACTCGGTTGTCCAGAGGTCTTTCGGCCCGCTCGCTATGCCCACGCCCAGTCTGACCTTTGAAGGCATCAGCGCGGCGACATCAGGTTGTGGCTGCCTGCCCCCTGATACCAACGGCGAAGCAGGTCCTAACCACTACGTTCAGACGGTGAACACCGCTTTCGAGATCTGGGATAAGAATGGCAACGTTATCCAGACGGCGCGGGCGATCAACACGCTGTTCTCCGGCTTCGGTGGCTCGTGCCAGACCCACAACGATGGCGACCCGGTGGTC
>JBBSGN010000493.1:0-3323 GCA_038254085.1 Chloroflexia bacterium
AAAGCTATCAGCTACCAGCTATCAGCATAATTGAACCACAAAGACGCAAAGGGCGCGAAGAATAAAGAACAATAGAATCTTTGTGTTCTTTGTGTCTTTGTGGTTTTCATTCGTCTTTGGTCTTTGGTCTCGTTGACGACTGATAGCTACTTGAAAAATATCTCCAGCAGGGCCGTCGCGCGTGGGATTTGGGCGGCGACGGTATGCAGCAGGTCGCTGGTGGCCGGGTGGATCATCAGTAGGACGGGGCCTGGGAAAATGCCGAGCAGCAGGCTCAGGCCCGCCAACACCGCCAGGGAGGAGCTTTCGATCCAGTCGAGGTCGCGGAAGCCGGCTATTTCGGGCCTGGTCTTGCCAAAGATCACGCGCTGGAACATCCAGAAGAGATACCAGGCGGCGAAAATGACCACAGCCGCCGTGATAGCGCCCACCAGCCAATCGGCCCTGAACGCGCCGAGCATGGAAAGGAACTCGCCTATGAACCCGCCAAGGCCCGGCAGCCCGACGGAGCCGAGCATCATAAACATGAACAGGGTGGCGTAGAGGGGCATGGGCCCCGCGATGCCGCCCATGTCGGCTATCTGGCGGCTGTGGAGGCGATTATAGATCACGCCGACGCACAGGAACAGCCCGCCCGTGAGGAGGCCGTGCGACAGTATTACTATCACCGCCCCGTCTATCCCCTGGGTGGCGTCGCCCAGCCCCAACCGGTTCAGCCACACCCCCGTGAAGAGGCCCAGAGTGACAAAGCCCATGTGGCTCACCGACGAATAGGCTATCAGCTTCTTCAGGTCGGGCTGCGCAAGCGACACCAGCGCGCCGTATATGACCCCTATCACCGACAGCCCAACGATAATCGGGGCGAAGGTGACTGCGCCCGCCGGGGTAATCGGCATGGCGAAACGGATAAAGCCGTATGCGCCCATCTTGAGCAGCACGCCCGCCAGGATGATAGAGCCTGCGGTGGGCGCTTCTACGTGCGCGTCGGGGAGCCATGTGTGGAAGGGGAACATCGGCACCTTGATGGCAAACGCGATGGCGAAGGCGATAAACACCCAGTTCTGGAAGTCGCGCGGGTCGCCGGGGCCGACCTGCATTAGTTGGAGGATGTCGAGGGTGTTGTGTGTCAGGTACTCGGCGATGATAGCCACCAGCATAAGCAGCGACCCGGCCAGCGTGTACAGGAAGAACTTGATAGCGGCATACACCCGGTTGGTCGAACCCCAGATGCCGATAAGGAGGGCCATCGGCACGAGCATCACTTCCCAGAAGATATAAAAGAGGAAGAAATCGAGCGACACGAATACGCCGAGCATACCCGCTTCCAGAAACAGGACCATTATGTAGAACTCTTTGACCCGCTTCTGTATCGGCGCCCACGACACCATGATCGAGATGAGGGTTAGCAGGGTGGTAAGCACCACCAGCAGGATGCTGATCGTGTCCACCCCCATGTGGTAGCCGATCTTGAGGCCGGGCAGCCAGGCGTACTTCTCTTGCAGGTCGAAGCTACGCTGCCCGCCCAGGCCCGAACTGCCGGAGGAGAGGTAGAAGCCGAGAGCTACCAGTGACAGCACAAGGGCGATCGCCCCGCCTATCGCTGCCACGCGCTGGATGGCGGTGTTGTCGCGCAGGAACACCAGCGCCATCGCCACGACGAGCGGCAGGTAGACTATCACCGACAATATCGGAAAGCCCATAACGTTGTTGTCGAGCACTAATACTCCTCCGTCTCAACGAGTACCGAGTAGTGAGTACCGAGTACCGAGTCGAAAGCGGCTCACTCGGTACTCACTACGCGGTACTCGCTACTCCCTTGGGCAATATCACCCATAAGTACGTCACCAGACCTAGCAGACCGATACCTATGGCAAGGGCGTAACCCTGCACGAAGCCGGTCTGCGCACGGCGCAATCTGGCCCCGGAGCCGCGCACCAGGCCGGCCACGCCGTTCACCGCGCCGTCTATCACCGTCTGGTCGAAGCGCCACAGGCCGTAGGCGATGCCCTTGCCGCCGTCTACGAATAGCTTGTGGTACAGCTCATCGAAGTACCAGCGATGGAGCAAGGCGTTGTACAGCCAGGGCAGGTTCCGCGCCAGCACAGCGGGCAGAGGGTTGGGCGCGAAGTAGAAGAGGAACGCCGTGAACACGCCCCCAAGCGCCACCATTGTCGAGATGAGCAGTATTAGGAGGGTCTGCTGGCTGAAGCCCGCCGCTATCTCTTGCTCGCGCTCCATTGCGAACGCGAATACGGGCTGGAGGAACTTATGAAATACACCCTCATCAGGCGGCACGCCTGCAAAGCCGGCCAGGGCCGCCGGTATAGCCAGTAGGACTAGCGGCCAGGCCATTACTGGCTTCGATTCGTGGGGGTGGACATCGGCGGGCACGTTGTCCTTGCCGAAGAAGACCACGAACACCAGCCTGAACATGTAGAGAGCGGTCAGGAACGCGCTCGCCATCAGCAGCGCGCCCACCACCCAGTGCCCTCGCAAGAACGAGTTGCCTATGATCTCGTCTTTGGACCAGAAGCCCGCAAAGGGGATTATACCGGCGTTGGCGAGGGCCGCCACCAGAAAGGTCCAGAAGGTAATGGGCATCTTGTTCCATAGTTGGCCCATCTTGCGTATATCCTGCTCGCCGTGCAGGCCATGTATGACTGAGCCGGAGCCGAGGAAGAGGAGACCCTTGAAGAAGGCGTGCGTCATCAGGTGGAATATGGCCGCGACCCACGCGCCCACGCCCAGGCCCGCGAACATATACCCAAGTTGCGAGATGGTCGAGAAGGCCACCACACGCTTGATGTCGGTGCTCGCCAGCGCTATTGTGGACCCAAGCACGGCTGTGGTCGTGCCGATAATAGCCACCACTGCCAGCGCGTCGGGCGCGAGCGAGAAGATCGGGTTGAGGCGGGCCACCATGTAGATTCCTGCCGTCACCATCGTGGCCGCGTGTATGAGGGCGCTTACCGGCGTGGGGCCTTCCATCGCGTCGGGGAGCCACACATGGAGTGGGAACTGCGCGCTCTTGCCTATCGCCCCCGTGAAGAGGAGCAGGCAGACTATCGTGAGGTTGCCGAGTATCATCGGCTGGTGCTGGACTGCGGTGAAGATGTCCTGGTAGTTGAGGTCAACCGACAGGTTAGCGAAGTTGACGAACAGGAGCATGATGCCCAACCCAAAGCCGAAGTCGCCGATACGGTTCACGATAAAGGCTTTCTTGGCGGCGTCGTTGGCCGATTTCTTGTAGAACCAGAAGCCTATCAGCAGGTACGAGCAGAGGCCCACCGCTTCCCACCCGACGTACAGCAGCAGGAAGTTGT
>JBBSGN010000494.1:0-3319 GCA_038254085.1 Chloroflexia bacterium
CGATTATGGGGAGGAGTCCACATCGGCACACGCCTGAAGCGGCGGTCGCGCACGATGGGCCTTGTGTCGCCTCGCATCTGTAACACCTGTATACGCGCCTCCGGCCCCACCTCCGGCGACCTCGCCAGCGCGCGCAGCAGACTTATCGCGTACTGCCCGATGCCCCCCGCACGCCGGTAATGTACCATGCGAGCGTCGAACGCTATGATAAGTTTTGAGTTTTGAGTTGGATCATTCATAACTCAAAACTGAGGACGAAGGACGTGAGCCTCAAAACTTAGAACTTTTATAGTTCCACTCAAGCTCGATGTCCACCGATTCGCCTGGGGGAAGGGTGAGAAGCCATTGTAGGAGGATGCAACTGCCCTGGTAGGTGCGCTCGAAGCCGGCCTCGGAGCCGGAGACGGTTTCGATGGGGAAGCGCCAGAAGGTGGCCTCGTGGTCAGTCTTTAGCGTCATCTCTATATCGAGCCAGGAGTTGCCGACCGCAAGCTCTCGCACGTTACGCACCTCGCCCGTCGAGTCGAGCGCCGCGTCCTCCAGTTCGTGCCCCGCCACCTTGTAATAGGCCGAGGGGTTGTGCCCGCCGCCTAGCAGGTTGACGTTCCACTCGGAGCCGAACACGGCTGATATAGCGGTGTCGCCCGTGTTCTGGACGGTGTACAGCACACGGAAGTCAGATAAGCCGGGCTTGAGGGTGAGGCGCTTGCTCACGCGCACCGGCTTGCGCTCGGTTTCGGTCGTGATGTGCCCATCGCGCTCCAATACGACGTGGAAGGCATCGTTGCCGGTGGCGTCCATCTCGGCCTGGTATGCGCCACAGATGAAATCGCCCTCTTCGTTGTAGCGCCCTTTAGAGAACGCCTCCAACGTCGTGCCTGGCCCAAGAAAGTGGTCTATCATGCAGGCTCGCCGGTAAGGATCGTAATTGAGAAAGCGGTCCAATCCCTCCTCTTTCACGCGCACAGTCGTATGCGGGTTGAGCGACTCGCCCTCTTCAGCCTCCGCGCTAAGGGGGGCCTGCTGAGAGCCTGTGCCTGTCAATGCGCCCACAGCAGAGAGTTCGTCCTCGCTAACTTTTGACCTCCGGCTCTTGGTTTTCTTAGCCTCCGCTTCCTCCCTGCGTTTCTCTTCGAACTCCTTGAGGGTCTGGTGGTAACCCTCAGGGCGGCGGCTGACTGTGGAGGCCAGGTTGTAATTGTGGGCGCGCAAGTCCCATTCAAAGATAGTGCCGCCGTCGGCCAGATCAATATAGAGGTCGAGCGCATCGCCCTCGATGAGCAGCTCCTGTAGAGAGTCGCGGTCAAAGTCAGTTATTTCGGGGCGGAGCCAGTGCTGGCTGCCGTACATGGCGCGCTCGGCGGCCTGCTGTGCCCTGATAAGGTAGCCCTGCACCCGTACACGCACATCTGTCATATAGACGCCGCCGAAGAGACCGTGCCAGTAGGTGTCGTTGCTCTGGCCGCGCCACAGGTCTTCCTGGCCCAGGTCGCCGTGACTGTCGCCATCGCCCCACTCGCTCACGGCTTGGCGGGCCTCGGCTATCTTGTCGTGGACGCGCAGCATCTTCTTGTGCTGGGTGTTTACTTCAGGGTACTTGACCATGAAGTTGCGCCAGAAGCCACCCTTCATAAAGGCCAGACTGGGGTCTTTAGCCTCCTCCAGTTTGTGATAAAGCTGTGTGAACTCGTAGGACTGGCGAGCGGGGAGCGCCCATTCCATCATCTCGTTGTAAGAGGCGGTTGGGAGGTAGATACGCCCCACCGCCGGGAAGTTGCGAACATGGTCGCCCAGCTTCATGGTATGGAGCCAGCTAGCATTCTGTTCAAGGGCAGCGAAGAAGCGGTCCACCCAGCCGCTCTTGCCATCGTCACTCCAGCAATGCTCGTAGGTGTCGGGCCAGGCCCCGAACTTTTCGCCGTCGTCACCCATGACCAGAATCTTGCCCGGCTCGTGTATCGCCTCACCGTGCAGGTACTCCAACGTTTCGTCTACGGCTCGCCAGGGGATGGTGTAGCGTAGCTGCTTGGAGGTGCCGAAGATATTTACCGGGTTGCCCTCGTCCTCGGTGACGAAGTAGCCGGTCAGGTCGTCATCCGTGAGGCCCACCATCTTGAAATGTATGTCGTCAACAAGGGTCCATTCGATACCGGCATCGTGGATCGGGGTGGGCAGAGTCGGCTCCCACACGCGCTCGGCCAGCCACATGCCGGAGGCGCTATAGCCGAAGTCGTCCCACACCGAGTCGGTCAGCTTGCGAATCTGGGCGCGCTTGTCGTCGTCCGGTATGGCAGGCAGGATAGGCTCGTAGTAGCCGCCGGACAGCACTTCTACCTGCCCCCGCTCGACCAGGGCGCGAATGCGCTGCATGAAGTCGGGCTTGTTCACCCGCAGCCAATCGAGTAGCGAGCCGGTGTAATGCAAGCCCACATGCACGCCTGGGTGCCGCTCAAGGGCTGCTATCATCAGCGCATAGGCACGCCCGTATATCTCCTCAAACACTTCGTCTGATTGGCCGACGGGCTGGTGGTTGTGGAATACAAGTCCTAGTGAGATGTGCTTGTTGGGGTTCATAAATTGGTTACTCCCCTCCGCTAAATTGCATGGCGGTGGCTCGCAATCCTCATGCCACGAGTAAGTGCTGGTCTAGCGAATCTATCGTTTGTTCTATGGCCTGATTGTGGTGATGATACTTGCAGGGCGGGTCAATTGCTCGTTATCGAGTGTCACTAGAGGGATGCCTAATTGTTTAGCAACGGCCACATAGAAGGAGTCCGCGCCTTTGAGACCGAATCGGACAGCTACGTCGGCGGCTGCATCCACAAGCGCCTGGTCCATTGGGACAAGATTAATAGGACGAAACGAGTATAACTGAGACACGGCAGCGCGCGCCAGCAGGGGCTTACTCGTTATCCTCGCCAGTGTTGCCGCAATTTCCACTACAATGAGCACGGGGGCGACCAAACGGCCCCCGCTGTTGAATATGTTGCCCAAGCCAGTTTCGGGCGGTGGTGTGGTTACTATCGTTTGGTAGCAGGCTGCTAGCCCATACGCTCATGTCTATTACGATGAGCCAGGAGTAGGCAGGTGCCGCCAACTAGCGCCTCATATCACTTATTACTTCGGCAACGTTCGTGGGGTTCGACACATGCCGTCCTATTTCTGCGGCCAAACTATCCAGGCTGGTGAGAGCTGAGTCTATTTCAGTTTTGTCCGGTTGGCGGCTTGCGGGCACCAGCAGAGCCACCACCTCCCCATGGCTGGTTACCTGTATGGTTTCACCCTCTTGAACATCGCGTATTGCCTGGCTCATCCGAGC
>JBBSGN010000495.1:0-3314 GCA_038254085.1 Chloroflexia bacterium
ACCGCGTTCGGGTTGGCTGCTTAGACTTCCACCCTACTCTCCTACTCTATCTCAACACGCCCTCATGCGGAGCAGCTTCAGTTGTTGCAACACAGCCTATTTTACTATGTCAAGCGGCTCGTCCACCGGCTGGTTGTCACGTTTACCGAGTACGTCAGGTAGCACGGGCGGACCGATGCCTGCCTGCGCTGGTGGCGACAGGGCCGAGGGCGGCACTATGGACTTCACGTCGCCGGGAGGCGCCCATGTCCACTCAAGCCCGCCCGGACCGTCCTTCCCGCGAAAGACCATTTCGACCGGGTGGGGACCAACGCCGAGGGTTATGCTAGCGCCAACCGGCTCATCGGCGGTCGCGTCGGTGTGGATCACGCTCTTGCCGTCAAGTTTTAGGTCGGTTATGCCCTGCGCTAAGAGGGTCATGGAGTAGACGCCCGTGGTCGGGGCGTTCAGTGTGCCGGTCCAGGTCGCGGTGTATTCGTGCCCGTCGTTGTGGACCAGGTTTGCCAGGCAGCAGGTGGCGAGCGTGGAGTCAATTCGACGCTGTTCGGGACGGCCTTCTATCTGCACTGCTCCGTACAGACCGTATGGCGCAGTCTGGGCGGCTACCAACTCTTCTGTTTTCACAGCATGCCATTCCAGTACCGGGGCGGGCTGGTCCTTGTCCGTTTGCGGCACGGATGCCCATTTGAACAGCGCAGGCTGTCCGGATGCCGCCAACGTGCCGTCGTATACCACCGCGTGGTCGCCTCTCGCCAGCGACACCGTGGCGCTCATAACCGAAGTGCCATTGGGAACGGCAAGGACGTTAGCGCCGTCTATAGTCAGGCTGGCAGGCCCCGGCCCGGCCTCGAATGCGTAGTTCCAGTATTGGGGCACGCGCAGCCCCGCCGTCCACTGCATTTGGCTGGGGTACTTGCTCCAGCCAGGCGGCGCTTCTCCCAGCGTGCCCACTCGCTGCGGGGTTCCGCCAAGTGGGTGGACGGTGGCCCCCTGTGTGGTCTGCCACTGTTGCCGGGACACTTCGTACATGGTGAACATCAGACCTTCGGTCGGGTGGGTGTAGACTGTGGTCGCGCCCTCAGGATAGAGCTGGCTAATATAGGGGAGGTAGAATTGTTGCTTGGGGTAGACCATAAAGGCCAGGTTCTTGTCGGCGGGAAGGGCTAGAGGCAAGGTGCTGCCGGGGGACTGTACACCTCCGCGTGGCGTGTCGGGGGCGAGGAGCCTCACCCAACCTGAATTGACCATGTGGAACTGCCTGCCCAGCGTCACCACCAACGTATCTTTGCCCTGGCTGTTGACCGCCTGACCCTCCGTCGTAGAGTGCATCCATCGGTCTACTTTGGCGTAATCCGTGAAGTAGTAACGCGACTGGTCGAACATGAAGAAGGCGATGATGGCGGCGGCCACGCCTGTCGCGGCCCAGCCCGCCACTTGCCTTACACGGGGTGTGTCTGCACGCGCAAGCGTTTCTACTCGCCGCGCCAAATTGTCCAGGACCAGCGCGGGAAAGAGGGCCAGGGCAGGCACGGCAGTAGCCATGCGCTGCAAGTTCGGCGTCTCCACTGTCACGATCACGCCTACGAAGCCGACCCAAAACCAGATCGCCAGCACAGCATAACGTGGGTCGCGCCAACGAAGGCAGCACCAGCCGGGGCCCAACAGCACCAGCACCGCCAGCAGGCCCCACAAAATCGAGTGGTTGGTCGGCCAGACTGTGCCTTCGTCGCCAAACTGGTTGAAGATGCCCACCGAGCGCACTATCTGGGCGCTAAGTAGCTGGAAGATGTTCCATTCGGGCTTGTAATAACTGAGCCTCGTTGGGTTGTCGCCGGTGAAAATGGAGGTCTGCTGGGCCCGCTCGGAAAGAGTGCCCAGATGGTTCAGGCTGTTTACAAGGAACGGCCCCATCACCATCAGCGCGGCGACAGCCGCCAACGCCGTGCCCCTTACGATGCCCCAGCGCCGCCCACCCAGGCCGTTTACAAACAAATAGATGCAGAAGGCTCCTGCGAGTAGCGCCCACAGCCTGCCGGTCGGGTAAAAGTAGAGGGAGAGGCCGCCTGCCACCCCTGCCCCGATCCACGCCCATGACCTGCCCCGGCGCGCCGCTTCCAGGAAGAGGGCAACGCTGACCGTCCAGAGCATGGCGGTTGGCCCCGACTCGCTGGTGAAGCGTGCAAATTGTAGCGACACCGCCAGCAGCGACAGCAGAGCGCCAGCCAGCAGGCCCACGCGCAGACCGAAGTTGCGTATGCCCATCCATGTAACCACGCCCACCGAGATAATACCCGCAAGTGCGGTGAAGGCTCGAGCCTGTACGAAGCCGATGCCGAACAGCTTGAAGAACTGCGCCATGAGCCAGAAATAGAGCATCGAGATGTAGTACCAGCCATCGCTGAAAATGCTCTCGATGTTGTCCCCCCGCGCAATCTGGATCGCCAGCGCCGCGCGGTCCCCTTCGTCGGCGTTCACACCGAAAGGCACTTTGTCGAGGATGATGAGCCGCGCTGCCGCAGCCACAATGAGCAGCGCGGCGATCCCAACAATCAAGAGGATTCTGCCGAGGGGATCGTCAGGCCAAACGCCCACGCCCCAGCGCGCCGCCCAACCTTGCATGTTCCTGAGTGCGAAGCCCGTAGCGCCCATAATCAGCAAGCTGGCAAACCACAGCCATGCGCCCGCAATCGAGCCAAGCTCCTGGTGGATCAAGAGGAGGGCGACGATGTCTAGCAGGACAGGAGCACCCGTGCCTACTCCCATGATGGCCCAGATGCGCCTTCGGACCGCGACTTGTGGTAGCTCTTGCGCGGGTGCGTCAACCGGCGCAGGGGGCAAGGAGCGCGCGGTCACGGCGAAGAGTAGGATAGCCGCAAGATAAAGGAGCAGGCTAAGGGGGCTGGTATCACCCGATTCGACTATCGCCTCGCCCCAACCCGCCAGCGCCAGCGCGGCAAGGCCCCCGGCCAAAGGAACCCAGCGCCGGAGCGAACGCTGGACGCCAATCCGCCCTTCCGCTCGCACCGCTCGCGTGGGTAGCGCAGACTGGCTAGACGCAGAGGGTACACCCATAAATTGCCCCCCAAAGAGGTTGAGAAACGCAAAACCGCACGCCGCCACGTTAAGGAACGGTAGTAGCCGCAGTAGACCCGCAGTAGACCCATTGTAAGGTGTGCGGCGAACCTATGTCAACCGAGGACGAAAAGCTGATAGCTGCTTTTGGAACGTATCCTAATACTACAACGACGGTTTAGGGAGGAAGCTGGTATAATCACCTCTGAGTAAGTATGAAGAGTATCAAGGGGGTGAGTTGG
>JBBSGN010000496.1:0-3313 GCA_038254085.1 Chloroflexia bacterium
CCGGCGGTAATAGAAGCGTATCTGGGCGCGGAGTGATGAGTCCGCCCAACACCCAACCCGCTCCCCTCCTCCAAGTAGACAACCTCTACGTCAACTATGGAGGTATACAGGCGTTGGAGAACGTCAGCCTCAGCGTTTATCCGGGCGAAGTCGTCACGCTAATCGGGGCGAACGGGGCGGGCAAGAGCACCACCTTGCGCTCGATCTCGCGCTTGCTGCGTCCTCGCAGCGGGCACATCATTTATGACGGGCGGGACATCACACGGGCGCGGGCCGACCAGGTGGTGAAGATGGGTGTTGCGCAGTGCCCGGAGGGGAGAAGGGTGCTGTCGCGCCTGAGCGTGCTGGACAACCTCATATTGGGCGCATACAGTCGGAAGGACAAGAGCCAGGTAAGCGCCGACATAGACCGCCAGTTCCAGACATTCCCACGCCTGGCCGAGCGTCGCAACCAGCTTGCCGGAACCCTATCCGGCGGCGAGCAACAGATGCTCGCCATCGCCCGCGCCCTCATGTCCAAGCCACGCCTGCTCCTCCTGGACGAGCCGAGCCTGGGCCTCGCCCCCCTGATCGTGCGTGAGATATTCACCATCATCCAGGACCTACACAAAGAGGGCGTGACCATCCTCTTGGTCGAGCAAAACGCCCACCTCGCCCTCCAAAACGCCGACCGAGGCTACGTCCTCGACGCCGGCTGCATCACCATGTCAGGCCCAGCGGCAGAGTTGCTTAAGGACGAAAGAGTGCGGAAAGCATACCTGGGGTAATTATGAATTATGAATTATGAATTATGAATTGAAACGGCTAATTCATAATTCATAATTCATAATTCATAATTCATAATTCATAATTTACGGCCTTCCTCCGTACCTCCCCTGGTACGTCTGCACCCCCAGCAAGCCTAGCAGCACCTCATACTGCGTGCCCTTATTCTCAGGGTGGTATTCCAGGAGGTTGCGCTCGAAGTATTGCACCAGATAGGTCTTGCCGTCGGTGGGACTCTTCTCGTCGAAGGCTTCCGACAGGGGATAGCCGAACACCGGGATGCCGCCATTTTGCTGCCAATAGCTCTGCAATTCGGCTCCAATAGCGTGGTGCGTCTGCTCGAAGTAGAGAAGATTGCAACTGCCACAAGGGGGCGCCGGCTTAAAGGGCGTCTCGTTGGCTCTGGGCGCGGCCAGGTCGGCCCCCAGCCTGCCCAGTAACACTTGCGACTCCTTACCCCGGTTTTCTGGGTGCCACTCAAAGCGGGCGCGCTCGGTGTACTGCACTGTGTAGGTCTTGCCGTCCCCTAGCTTCTCGGTCAATTCGCCTGTTACGGGCAGCCCGAATTGCGAGACGCCACCATACGTGAACCAGTAATTGAGGAACGCGCCGCGCAAGCACGTGCCGGTCTGCTGGAAGCACCGGCTGAGGCCGGGCATCTGGTCGGCGGGCTTTGGAGCGGGCTTGCCTGGAACAGCGGTCGGCGCGGGTCCAGCGGGAGGTACGGGCGTTGGCGTGGGGCCGGTGTAGCTTATCTTGTAGATTGTGCCAGTCCTGTCCCGCGAGGCAAAGAGCGAGCCGTCATAAGGGTCAACCGCCAGGCCGAGCCAGGTGTCGCCCGTAGATACGAAGGTCTGGGGCGAACCCGACGGCTTACCGTCCTTGAACGGCACGAAGACGATGCCGCGCTGGTCGGCATACTGGATGCTGTGCTGGGCCGCGAATACCCCTCCCCAATAAGTAGAGGGGAAGGACCAGCCGGTATAGAAGGTCATGCCGAGGGGCGCAGCGTGCGCCGGGAAAGTCACGGCGGGTGGCAACGTGCCGGCGCAATCGCCGCCGGGCAGCCTGGGGTTGGGCTGGCGATTGCCTATGCAGAATGGGTAGCCGTAATTGCCGCCGTCCACCAACGCGTTTAGCTCGTCGGGAGGCAGGTTGCGCCCGATGTCGTCGGCCCCGTTGTCCACGCCCCACATCTGGCCTGTCACCGGGCTCCATGCAAAGCCGACCGTATTACGAAGGCCGCGAGAGAAGACGTGCCCACCCGTGCCGTCGGCGTTGTACTGCCAGATGGTGGCTCGCCCAGCCGTTTCCGGCCCGTCGTCGTTGAACGAGCCAACGTTGATATATAGCTTGCCGTCGGGGCCGAACTCTACCGTCTTGGTCTTGTGACGGCCGTTGGCGGGCAGGTTGCCTATCACCACCGACTTCTTGTCGGCCACCAGGTCTCCGTTCGTGTCGGTTAAGCGCCAGATAGCCCCCAATTCGCCCACGTAGGCCGAGCCGTTGTGGAAGGCCACGTTATTAGGCGAGGCGAAACCCGACGCGAAGGTGATTATGTCGTCGGCCTTGCCGTCGTGGTTGCGGTCGGGCATCGTCGCCACGTTGCCAGATGCGATGTCGGCTGCGTACAAATCCCCCTCCGGCGAGAACGACAGGAAGCGCGGTGTGTTGAGAGCGTCCGCATAGACTTCCATCTTGAAGTTGGGCGGCAAGCCCGGCAACACGAGAGGCGAAGCCGCCCGAATGCCAGTTGTGCCCGCAAGCATTACCCCCAGGCAGATTGCTGCCAATACCGGCAACCCGACACTATAATTCCGTCGCATCTTGATATTCATTCCTACTCCTTCCGTGTCACGAGCCTAGCCATTAGATTCATGCTGCCCGACAAGCTATCCATGCTCAATATTAGAAGATATTATAATAGATGGAATAGAACCTGGCTCGGACAACGCCCGATTGTTGGTAGAACCGAGGTCTGTTCGGCTATTGACAATGACCCACCATACTGATAACCTTATACACTATTTCTGCTATACTCTACCTTCGCTCTGCTCTTCGAAAATAAAAACAACAGTTACAGTTACAGGCAAATATCCGACCACCGACCACCGCGAAAGGAAGCGACATGAACTACCGGCAGGCATACGACTATATCAACAGCTTCACCAACTACGAGCAGGTGCCGGGCATCACCTATGCCCTGAATATGGACGGCCTTACGCGGGTTGACCTGCTCATGCGCTTGCTGGGCAGGCCGCAGGACAGCTTCAAGAGCGTGGTGATCGCGGGCACCAAGGGCAAAGGCTCGACGGCGGCTATGCTCGATTCGGTCCTGCGGGCGGGCGCGCACGACACCGGCCTGTACACCTCGCCCCACCTGCACACCTTCCGTGAGCGGGTCCGGGTCGGCGGCGAGATGATCGGTCCTGGCGACATGGGCCGCCTGGTCGAGCAGCGAATCATGCCCGCCGTTCAGAAGATACAGGCGCTGGGCGAGCCTGCCCTCGTGCCCACCACATACGAACTGGCTACGGCCCTGGCGTTC
>JBBSGN010000497.1:0-3307 GCA_038254085.1 Chloroflexia bacterium
AACCCGAAGGCAGTAGTGGCAGGTGGCACTTTCAGCCTCCCTGTTGCAACCCTTATACCACAAAAGGAGAACCTATGAGCAACCTTTTATCCGCCTCACCACAGCCCATAAATGGGCGTGGCTTTAGCGGTTCTCTGTAAAGAGGTAAGATTTCTTTGCCTGGATCTGCCCTGCGAGCAGTTTGTCTACCACTACCGCTTGATCGCAAGCATCGCATTGGCAGAGATAGCCAGACAGGTTGGGCAGGGGCCACGACGCACTGCTGCGCGTCCCAAACGGCAAGGGCCGTTTTATGAGAGCTCCCTCAAACTGGTGGCCGAGCAACTTGGGGAAACAATCTTCCTTGAAGACTTGGATTGCTATTGACTTGAAGTATGCAGAAAGGGTCAACAGGTCAGACGCGCTCGCTCGACGGCGCGCGCGTGGGCAAGCCCTTCCAGCCTGTCGTCCAGGGGCGATAACTCGACCGGGCCGTGGCGGCGCGAAAGGGCCTGGGTGAGGAGCAGGTCGGCCAGGCGCGGGTTCTTGGGTAGGAGCGAGCCATGCAAATAGCACCCGTATGCGGCCTTGTAGGCAGCGCCTTCGGTGCCGTCCTCGCCGTTGTTGCCGCCGCCGATGATGCTCTTGCCGAGGGGCAAGCAGCCGGGACCGAGATACGTGCGCCCCGAATGGTTCTCGAACGCTACTATAGTGCCCACGCCGGGCAGCGCGCAATCTATCAGCACGTTGCCGATATAGCGGGTGTTGCCCGCGTCGGTGTGCGCGTCAAACAGCCCGATGCCGGGCAGGTCGTCCCCCTCGAAAGGCCGGTAGTAACGCCCTAGAAGCTGGTAGCCGCCGCACACACTCAACACCACCGCGCCCCGTTCGACCGCCTCCTTGAGCGCGTCGCCTTTCTGCCCCTGCAAGTCTTCCGAGACGGCAATCTGCTGCTTGTCTTGTCCCCCACCGAAGAAGTAGAGGTCGTAATAATCGGGGTCAATCCTGTCGCTTATCGTGACGTTATCCACCGCTACCTCGATCCCCCGCCACTGCGCGCGCCTAGACAGCGCCAGGATGTTGCCCCTGTCGCCGTAGATATTCATTAGTTCGGGATATAGAAAGGCTATTCGTAGGTCCATTTACTGCTCCCAAAACTGGCTGCTCACCCACCCTCGCTCGTGGAGGAGTTTGCGGAAGGCGAGCATGGCGGTGTAGGTGGGAAGGACATACAGGGTGTCGTGCGGGGGTAGAGAGTTTAGCGCGGCATCGAGGCTCTCGTCAAGGGTTGGCTCTACTTTGATGAGAGATGGTTCTACGCCCGCGTATTTGAGGCGAAGGGCCATATCAGCGGCTCGTATGCCCGATATATAAATGAGGCCCGGAGTGTGGGCGGGGTCCGACAGCACCTCGAAGTCAACGTCCCACAGCCACGAGACATCGCGGCCATCGGCTATCAGGTCATTGATGATAATAAGCAGATGCTTGGGCTTGCTATCGTCCGTCTCAATGGGGAAGAGCATCCGCAGCACTTCGTTGAAGCCGACCGGGTTCTTCACCAACGCCATAAGAAGGCTCTTGCTATCGCTACCCGGAACCTGCACCCGCTCGATGCGGCCAAAGGCGGCGGTAAATCTCTCTAGCCCCACCTTGATATGCTCGAGCGATATGCCGAAGGCGAGCGCGGCTGATGCGGCGGCCAGCCCGTTGTATACGTTGTACAGGCCCGGCACCTTGAGGGTTACTTGCATCTCGCCGGAGGGCGTTTGCGCGCACACCTGGCTGCTGTCGGTGCCATTGAGGACGACGCGGGTGGCCGATACGTCGGGTTGTGGGCGTTGCAGGCCGCAGTTTGGGCAGCGCCAATGGCCCAGGTGGCTGAGGAGTATGAGGCTATATTCGAGACGGCTGTTGCAGCGCGGGCACGATATGGAGTCGGCGGCATGAGGCAGGGCTTGCAGGGCGTAACGCGGGTCGTCTACGCCGAAGGTGTAGGGCGTGGCTCGCAGGCCGGGCGTGAGGGCAAGGGAAGCTATGGCCGGGTCGTCGGCGTTCAGCACCAAGGTGGAGTCGGGACCGAGCCTGGGGAGGGCTGCGCGCCACTTGCTGTAGACGGTATCAATTTCGCCATAGCGGTCCAGCTGGTCGCGGAAGAGGTTGTTGAAGAGAGCTACCCGGGGGCGGATAGCGCGCAGAGCGGCGGGCACCGCGCCCTCGTCTACCTCGAACAGGCCCACGCGCAGGTCGCGGGGCAACCCACCGGCAGGGTTGGCAGCGTCCACCATCGTGGCTATCAGGCCGCGCTCCAGGTTGGAGCCAGAGCGGTTGTGCAAGGGTTGCAGACCCGCCGCCTCCAGAATCGAGCCGAGCATGCGCGAGGTGGTGGTCTTGCCATTGGTGCCCGTGACCATGATCGAGCCTTCGGGCAGTTGGGCCGTGAGGTCGCGCAGCACGCCAGGGTAGATCACCTGGGCGACCAGGCCGGGCAGCGCCGTGCCGCCCCCGCGCCCAAGCAGGCGGGTGGCGATGGCAGAGGCTTTGCCTGCGTTTACGGCGGCTAAGAGTACGGGGTTTCTCATGAGAGTCGCCTATAGCAAGCCCATAAATCGCTCGAGGTCAATGCCTGCTTGCTTAAGGATATGGGCAAGAGTTGAACGCTTAACAAGCCGGAAGAGAAGGCACATATACTGTGTATCCACCCTCGTCGCTAGGTTCCAGCACTACTTTTAGTTTCACTTTTACCTCCTAACGCTGCATGGACCGCAGAAACGTGCAGCCCTGGGACTCTCATCTGGCTTAACAGTCCCGTCTGGAATAGCTCTTTGCCCAATTGCGCCGCCTGCGGAAAGCTCTCCTCGTATGCCCCCACGACGACCGCCGAACCTTCGTTCCCAAAATGCAATACGCACTCTATGTGCATAGCCATCAAGGCCAACTCGATGTCGGCGTTTGGCGGACCCATTACCTTGACCGGATGCCTCCTGAGGAACGGCGTTGCTTCCAGCACTGCCAGGCTACCAGCCAGCGGGTCGCGGGCTGCATACCTGAGCGCGCCGATGCGGTACATCCTGGTAGCCCCTATACATAGTGGGCATGGCTCGGTGGTGGTATACAGGGCGCACGCCGACGGGTCGGTGCCTGCATGATCCAGGTTCACGAGGGCGTTCATTTCCGCATGGGCCAGCCGGTGTCCATACAGATGCCTGCCTTCTCCTGCGCTCTCAAATATGCGGTTGCGCCCGCGAGACAGCACCTGTCCGTCCACGCCAACTACTACAGCGCCAATCGGCAGTGAGCCTGAGCAGTAAGCGGTCCAGGCTTCTTCCAT
>JBBSGN010000498.1:0-3304 GCA_038254085.1 Chloroflexia bacterium
GGATGTCCACGGGGTAAGTGTTCAGATTTGAGGTGGAGGGATTTCCACGATATTCTTAGGGCATGACAAAACGAGAGCAGGAGCTAGAGGCAGAAGTAGCTGTATTGCGGGCTGAAGTAGCCGCTCTGAAGGAGCAAGTTGCGCAGTTGCTGGCTGCAAACGCTCAGTTGCGGGCACAGTTGGATAAGTTCCAAAGCGAGCCGCCCTCCTTCATCAAACCGAACACTGCCAAATCTAAGGACAAAGCCGAAAAGCAGCCCCGCCGTAAGCGGGCCAAGGACCAAAACGGCGCTCGCCGTCGAGAGCAAAACCCAACTGCGACAATTCAGCACAAAGTGGAGCAGTGCCCCACCTGCCGCTATCCTCTGCAGCACCCACAGCTTGCCTTGCGTCGTCAGGTGATAGAACTGCCGCCTCCTGCGCCGGTGGAAGTCACCGAGCACCAACTGTACAAGAGCTGGTGCCCCCGTTGTGAGAAATGGCACCAGGCGCACGTTGACCTGAGCACCCAGGTAATCGGGCAAAGCAGAATGGGAGTGCGCATCACCTCCCTCATAGCTTACCTGCGCACCTCTCTTCGACTACCGGTGCGCCTGATAAGAGAGTACCTGCACTCTGTGCACAACCTGCTCATCTCCACCGGAGAGATAGTGGACCTGTTACACCGAGCGGCCCAAGCCGATAAGGTGCAACAGGCTATCCAGGTCATCCAAGAGCGGGTGAGAAACAGCCCTATCGTACATGGTGACGAGACCGGGTGGCGAGAAGGCGGACACAACGGCTACATCTGGTGCTTTTGTACGCCCGATGGTGAGCGCTACTACGAGTATGACAAGAGCCGAGCAGGGGCTGTGGTCAAGCGAATACTCGGCTCACAGTTCAAGGGCACGCTGGTCACCGACTTCTATGCAGCGTACAACGACTTCCCAGGAGAACACCAACGCTGTTGGGTGCATCTGTTGCGAGACGTGCATAAGCTGAAAGAGGAGCACAAAGACAACCAGGAGGTGCTTGAATGGGCCAACCGGTTGCGCAGCTTGTATGACACTGCGCAAGATGCGCTGCTGCGCTGCAAGGAAAGGGTCGTTGGGGTAGGTGGCCTCCTACCCAGCAGCAAAGAGAAATGCTGTACATAGAAGTGGTTGAAGGTGCAGCGGAGTTGGCTGGGCGGTATGCCAATGCCAATGCCAAACAGCACGGTACGCACCCCTGCCACACCCTCTCCAAGCGATTGATGTTGCACCAGGACAGCCTGTTCCAGTTCGTGCTGCAAAGTGGATTGTCAGCAGACAACAACCTGGCACAGCGCAGCATCCGTCCTGTGGTGGTCATGCGCAAGGTGTCGGGCGGCTCCCAATCGGAGCGCGGCTCGCGCACTCGCATGACCTTGGCTTCTCTGTTCGGCACCTGGCGTGCTAAGGGTCTCAACCCCTTCTCACAGTGCCTTTTCCTCCTTTCCTCACTCGCCACACCATATGTCTGAACACTTACTGATCGTAAGCCAACAAGAAACAAAGCACAAACAGAACAACAGGCGACCTCTTACCGGGTCGCCTGTTGTTCTGTTTGTGTATAAAATTACCGCCCTGCGGTGATAAAATAGCAACTCCATTGGCGTTGCATCCTGATGCTCCACGCCTTGGCGGTTGCGAAAATTTGCGCCTTCGCGTCCCAGATGCTGCTGTTACGGTAGGGGTTCCAGCGCCCATGCCAGGTCGTCGGTGCGTACTGGTAGAGGCCCAGCCATAGACCCCGCCCCCCGGACGCCATCCGGTTGCCGCCCGACTCGCACATCATCACCCGGTACATCTTGTCCAGGCTCTGCGGGTACGGATACATAGCGCGGGCTTCCGCCATCCATGCCCGGTACTGAGAGATCGTGCTTTGCGACGCCGCGTCTGCCGTCGGCGCACCGCCGAACCCGGCCATCGGCATCACGACGGCCACCAAAAGCAATAGCGCGCGGGCCTTGCTCGTCCATAATCTGTTCTTAAGCATTGCTGCTCCTCCTTGCAATTACGTAACCCCAGGCATCTCCGACAGGTTTGCGCCTCGGAGACACCAGGCCATCGTACCAGAGCTAAATGGGATATGTCAATACGAAAAGTTACGTAAAGTTGAAAGGCGACGAAGGACGAAGGACGATGGCAGCTATCAGTTATCAGCTATCAGCTATCAGCTATTACTGCCTACTGCCTTCTGCCTGCTTCCATCGTCGGTCGTCGTCGGTCGTTGGTCGTCCTTCGTCGCCTGCCTCCAAGCGCCCAACCAGGCCGGAGAAGCGCTGCGTGGAGGTGTTGTTGGCGACCCCTGAACGGAGCGCCTGGGCGGAGCCTGCAAGCACAACCAGGTTGCGGGCGCGGCTTACGGCGGTGTAGAGGAGGTTCCGTTGCAAGAGTCGGCGGTGCTGGGGAAGCACGGGCATGATTATCGCGGGGTACTCGCTGCCCTGGGCTTTATGGACCGAGATAGCATAGGCATGGGTAAGCTCGTCAAGCTCCTGGAACGTGTATGAGACCGTCCATTCGGAGTCGAAGCTGACCAGCACAGTCTCCTCTTCGAGGTCTATACGCACGATGCGACCAAGCTCGCCATTTGAGATTTGCCTGTCGTAGTCGTTTACGACCTGCATTACCTTATCGCCGACCCTAAAGATGCGCCCACCGTATCGCCGCTCGTCTTTCGCTGGGTCGGGCGGGTTGAGGGCCGCTTGCAGGTTGACATTGAGCGCCTCAATGCCACACACCCCGCCATACATCGGCGCGATGACTTGGATGTCGTCCATAGGGTCGAGGCCGTAGTGCGAGGGAATCCGGCGGGTCGCCAGGTCCACCACAAGCTGCGCGCACTCGGCTGGCCTCGGTTCGCTCAGGAAAAAGAAATCGTTGACGCCCTTGCCCGTTTCAGGGACTATGCCCGCGTTGATACGGTGGGCGTTGGCGATGATGGCGCTTCCCTCCGGCTGGCGGAATATGGTCTCCAGCGTGACTACGGGCACGACCTCACTGGCGATGATGTCGCGGAAGACCGAGCCTGGTCCCACCGGGGGTAGCTGGTCGGCATCGCCCACCAGAAGCAGGTGCGCGCCGGGCGGAACGGCCTTGAGCAGCGCTTCGGCGAGCGGCAGGTCCATCATCGAGGCTTCGTCAATTATCACCAGGTCAGCATCGAGCGGGGCACGCACTTCATAACTGCCGCCCGGCCTCAGCTCTAGAAGCCGGTGAACGGTGCTGGCTTCAACGCCTGTGGCTTCCTGAAGACGCTTGGCGGCCCGTCCAGTGGGTGCGGCCAGCGAGACCGTGCC
>JBBSGN010000499.1:0-3301 GCA_038254085.1 Chloroflexia bacterium
ATGTTTGGGGTAGAGAGACAGAGCTAGCCGAGTACTCGCTAAGGACAGTGATTACTCGCTCCGCTCGGACTGACAAGGGTGAATGGGTCGGCTAAAGAGATAGATCCTGTTTATCAGATAGGTTCTACTCATTGCTCGTCGCTGCGTCTTGTGATACACTGCCCCTGCTGACTTCAAGACGGGGGAACGTGCTGGTTGCAATCTGACGTTTTACAAACTGTGCAGGGCTGGGCGCTTGCTCTGCTGCTCTATCCGGGGCTGCTCTTTGGGATAGCTCTGGCCCTAGCAGGAGATTGGCTGCTGGGGGTCGTCCGGCCTCTTCTTGCTCGGCGGCTTTATCGTTCGCACACGCGGCAGCGCCACTTCCTCCAACCCCTGTATGGTTTCCTCAAACTGGCCCGAAGGCAGGCTTCGGTCGCGTGGGAGCGTCCGGCTTCGGGTGTGATGACCCGCCCCTTGTGCAGCGCGTTGGCTATTGCCTGCGTGCTTGCCCCCGTGCTTGCGCTCACTCTCCTGCCGTTCCCCGGCAACCCAACAGACGGACAGACCGGCTCGATGGCCGACCTTATTCTCGTGCTGGCCCTGCTAACGGTCCAACCGTTAGTCAGAGCGGTTTTGCGCTTGCAAGGCGGTGGCCTGGTCGCGCTACGGGGGGCGCAAGACCTCGGCAGGCTGCTCACCGCCCTGTTGCCGGTACTGGCCGTAGTGGCCGCGCTTGTCGAAGTGTCGGGCAGTCGCTCACTGCAAATAGCCGCCCTCTCTGCCGCGCCGGAGACCGCCTCTCAGGCGCTGGTGAGGCTGCTCGCGGGCCTGGTCTTGCTTGCGGCCCTGCCCTGGCTGCTGGACGGCAACGCGGACCGCTCTCGTGGCGAGGAGATGGCAGCCACCTATGCAGGCAGGCTCTTGCAAGCGGCGGCATTGTCCGCGCTCTGGTCCGTGCTCGTCCTGCCTGCCCTCGGCGAGCCGGTCTGGGCGATAGCAGCTAGTCTGGCGGGCGCGCTCTTCGCTTTTGTCACTATGAGGCTGATAGGAGAGCGGTGGGCTGCTGCTCGCAGAGAGAAGGACGCCGCCAGCCTTGCCTGGGCAACCGCCCTGCCCGTATCGGCGCTCGCCCTAATCGTTGCGCTGTGGTTGGGAGCGTAGCCCGTATGCGGATCGCTATTACCGGCACCACCGGCACACTAGGCAAGGCACTGATGCGCCACGCACAGGCCGTCGGCCATACAGTTCTGCCTTTAGCCCGCCCCGATCACGACATCACCGACCCACAGGCCATCATGCGGGCGATAGCAGGCTTCTCGCCCGATGTGGTGATCCACGCTGCCGCCTACACCAACGTAGACGGCGCCGAGAGCGAGCCTGAGCAGGCATACGCCGTGAACGGCCTCGGCACGCGCAATATGGCCCTGGCCTGCGTTGCCGCTGGTGCGCCGCTCGTCTACATCAGCACCAACATGGTCTTCGACGGCACAAAGGGCGCGCCCTACACCGAGTTCGACACGCCCTGTCCGAGGGGCGTGTACGCCACGTCCAAGCGTGCGGGCGAACTGTACGTCGAGCATCTGATGTTGCGCTTCTATATAGTCCGCATTTCGTGGTTGTACGGCAAGGACGGAGACAGCTTCGTGCAAAAGATCATACGCGCCGCCGACGCGAAGGGCGCACTCAGTGTGGTCGCCGACGAGATAGCCACGCCCACGTACGCGGAAGACCTGGCGGAAGCTCTGCTCAAGCTGGCTGGCGCCGGGCTGTACGGTTGGTACAACCTGGTCAACGAAGGCGCATGCTCACGCTATGAGTACGCTCGCGAGATCATGTGCCTGACCGGACGCGAGCAAGTGCCTATCACACCCACCTCTCTGGCCGACTATGTACGCCCCGCCTACACCCCGCCCCACTCCACCCTCAAGAACTTCGCCGCCGCCCAGGCAGGCATAACCCTCCGCCCCTGGCAAGAAGCGCTTGCAGATTATTTGTCGAGCGTGAGGCGGACTCGTAAAACGTGAAACGTAAGACTAAACCCTTACGTTTCACGTTTTACGTTTTACGTCCCATGAATCCAAAATCCAAAACCCCCCGCGTCTCCGTCGTCATTCCCACCCACAACGGCGTGCATCTTTTGCCGGAGTGCTTGGAAGCGCTGTGGAATCAGACCTACCGCGATTTCGAGACGATAGTGGTAGACGACGCCTCTACCGACGGCACGTATGACCTTTTGTTGGGCTATTCAGAAGTGCTAAAGGTGGTGCTGCTGCCCGGCACATGGGGGCACGGTTTCGCGGCTGCGGCCAACGCGGGCCTGTATGAAGCGCGGGGCGACATCCTGGTGCTGCTCAACAACGACGCGGTGCCAGACCCCGATTGGCTGGGCGAGTTGGTGGGTGCGCTCGACCGCAACCGTTGGGCGGGTATGGCCGCCAGCAGGTTGATGCTGTATAACCGCCCCGACAGCTTCCACTCGACAGGAGACTATTACGGGCTGGACGGCGTACCCAACAGCCGGGGCGTGTGGCAGCACGACAACGGACAGTACCACCGTGAAGAAGAGGTATTCGGCCCCTGCGCCGCAGCCGCCGCTTATCGCCGTTCCGTGCTGGTAGACCTGGCCTGCTGCGGTGGCACCCAGCCTCCTCACCAGGTGCTTGATCCCCAACTATGGATGTACTGTGAGGACGTAGACTTGAACCTGCGCGCCCGTCTGCGGGGCCACCGCACCGTCTACGTGCCCACTGCGAGAGTACTACACCGCCTGAGCGCCACAGGCGGAGGGCCTCTAGCCTCTTATTATGTGGGCCGCAACCTCGTCTATCTGGTCGCCAAAGACCTGCCCCTCCCTATCATCCTCCGCAACTTGCCCCGCATAGCAAAAGCACAGGCGCATTTCGCGCTACAAGCCCTCCGCCACATCAGAGAGCCAGCCGCCCGCGCCCGCCTGCGTGGTATGCAGGCGGGCCTCCTCACCTGGCCCTGCGTCCTCCCCAGCCGTAAGCGCGTCCTCGCCTCCGCCCGCCTCGATTCGAAGCAGTTCGGGAGGGTGTTGAGACGGTTTGACGTGAAACGTAAATAAAACAACAGAATCTCTGCGCAGTCCTCTGCCTTCTCTGCGTCTCTGCGGTGAGTTGGTCACGTTTCACGCCTGGTACTATCGTCCTATGTGTGCGGGTGCGCGCCAGCATTTAGGCAAAAGGAAAAGATGATACCCTACAGGTGATAAAAACATCCCGGCTGAGGCCGAAATCCTGGAGGGTATCATCTATGAAAGCGAACAATCAGCTCGAGGCCGTTTGTGACCTCTCGCCAA
>JBBSGN010000500.1:0-3293 GCA_038254085.1 Chloroflexia bacterium
GAGCGCGCTTTCGATGGATCGGGTTCCGGGTCGGTATCAGGTGTTACCAGACCAACCGGCGGATTATTGAGGCGCTGTTTGTCGCGGTGGTCGTATTGCTCGATAGGCTTCTGAGCGGGAGAAGAAGATGCACGTCTAGGCATGATGGCACATCCTTTTGGAAGGGGCTTAGGTAACAAAACACACTACTGCTGTTCTTGAAGGCAGCAAAGATGCCTTACGGCCAGAGTAACTAAGAGTATATTCACACACCCGCTTGTTGTTAACGTTCTGGGCTGATATGAGCATCATGCCGAGCCGAGACGAATTGCTGTGAGTAAATCGCGGTCGCAAGGCAACTCTATAGGCTCGTATAACTCATACCTACGTGGTCCCCAACGTGACCCGGCGAGAATCCGGCAGATGATTGCCGGATTATCAGAGCGGCCAAGAGAAGGTCCCACCCTTCGCACCAAAAGGAAAGGGAGGGAGTATACAATTTGCTACTCACGCTAACCCTGCCAGCCGGCTTTCCCGCTCAGGTTCAGCTAATATGAGGCAATTTACCCCCGGTATTGCCTCAACCTATTGACTAGAACTAATGTTCTATGATATACACATAATATAACGCAAAACTGCTTACAAGTACAGAGTAAATATCAGGTATAGTAGCACAGCGCACGTTCGCCAGATTATCGGGCCATACAAGGGTATCTGTGGGCTTCGTTCATCTCCATTGTCATTCAGGTTACTCTCTGTTGGAAGGCACAGCGACACCTCAGAGCCTTATCAGCGCGGCCAAAAAGCAGGACATGAGCGCCCTGGCGCTCACCGACCGTAATAACCTATACGGTGCGGTCTCCTTCTATGTCCAGGCCCGGAAATCAGGCATCAAACCAATATTGGGTATGGAGGTTGATCTGGACGAAGGGAGCGGAGCGCAATCTTCGAGTCTTGTATTGCTCGCCCGCAACATGGATGGCTATCGCAACCTGTGCCACTTAGCAACCGTGCTGCGCCTTAATGCCGACCCCCAAGCCTTCCAACCGGCGGGCTATGATGAAGACGAAGAAGCGCCGTTTTGGGAGGCCGGTGTGTGGGGCGTGCCTGTGTTCGGCTTTACCGACAAGCCGAAGAAATCCAAATTAGCGCCCACATCCCCCACGCGACTACAAAAAGAACCACGCCTGCCCCGCGAACTCCTCTTATCAGGGCGCTATGCCAGAGGATTGATAGCTTTATCAGGAGGGCGACGAGGGCTTGTCAATTCATTAGTAACACACGGCAAGATGAGGCAAGCGGCCAGGGCCATAGGCACGCTAATAACCGCCTTCGGCGAGGGCAATGTCTTTATAGAATTGCAATCGTTCGATCAAAAAGATGTGACCACTCTGCCCGCCCTAGTCAGCCTAGCAAACGAGATGGGCACGCCTATTGTAGCTACAAATGACGTGCTTTACCTTGCCGCCGAAGATGCTTCTACTGCCCTCGCTCTGTCCGCCGCCCGCAACGGTATCAGGAGCGTAGGCTACAGAGCGCATACACAAGCTATGGATGAATTGCAAGATGACGCCCTAAGAGAGGATATAGGAACCGAGCGTTATTTCAAGTCGGCGGATGAGATGACCCGCCTGTTTGGTGAGTACCCACAGGCTATAGCTAACACCCGATTCATTGCCGAGCAGTGCAATTTGGAACTGCCTTTGTACAAGCCTCTTTTCCCATCAGTGGATTTACAAAAGGGTGAAACTCCATTCTCCCGGCTGTGGAAACTGTGCTTTGCCGGGGCCACACGGCGTTACCGTCCGCTTACGGGGCAGGTTATCACCCGCCTAAAACATGAATTAGAGGTTATAGAGGCGCTTGACTTCTCCCCATACTTCCTGGTTGCCTATGATATAGTCCACTTCGCACACTCGCGAGACATCCCCATCATGGCGCGTGGCTCTGCGGCTAACAGCCTGGCGGCATACGTGCTTGGTATCACCCAAGTAGACCCCTTGCAGAAAGACCTCCTTTTTGAGCGGTTCTTAAATCCTTCACGAGCCGAGTTTGAGATGCCAGATATAGACCTCGATCTTTGCTGGCGTAGACGAGATGAAGTGTTGCACTACATCTACGAGCGTTACGGACGCGATCACGTTGCAACGGTGGGCACGCACATCACTTTCCGACTACGTTCCGCATGGCGAGAGATGGCTAAGGTTTCGGGCATAAGCACAGAGCGTATCAGCCAGATAGCGAACCGCCTACCCGATGTCTTCGATATGCAAGACGGGCCGGACGGAGCAGAGGATACGGATGATAAAGAGGATGTAGAGGGCGCGCCGGCAGATAAAGAGATGCCCGATGTCCAAGACCGCAAGTCTCCAAAGTTTCGAGACGAAAACGAGCGTACAGCCTTTTCTCTGGCACAAGCTATTGAAGGTTTACCACGCCACGCCGGTATGCACTGCGCGGGGGTAGTCATCACGCCCAACGCTTTAGCGGACCTTGTGCCTTTACAGAGGGCCTCCCGCGACCCCAGCATGGCTATCACTCAGTACGACAAGGATGCTATAGAGGCGCTGGGCATTGTGAAGATGGACGTGCTAGGTAGTAGAGCGCTCACGACCCTGGTGGATTCCGTGCAAGCGTCAGGGCTGGCGATGGGCAAGGGGGAGATAGACCAGGCTCTCCAAGCTATACCGACGAATGATGAGCGAACATATCAAATGATGGCCGAAGGGAACACCCTCGGCTGTTTCCAGTTGGAAAGTCCAGGTATGCGTGGGCTTTTGAAGTGGCTTAGACCGCGCAACCTGGACGATGTGGCGGTAGCAATCTCTCTTTTCAGGCCGGGGCCGCTCGAAGGTGGCTTCCTGGAGACTTTCATGCGTCGGCACTCCGGACAAGAGCCGGTCAGCTATCCACATCCTTCTATGGAGCCTATACTGAGCGATACCAAAGGCGTGATATTGTTCCAGGAGCAGTTCCTCCGGTTGGTTCACACTCTGGCCGGATTAGACCTGGGCGAAGCCGAGAAGCTACGCAAGAAATTAGGCAAGACAAGCTCGGAGGACGAGCGCGCCCATCTGGGAAATCAATTTGTGGCAGGGGCGATAGAGCGTGGCATAGACCAGCTACAAGCCCAGCGGGTGTGGGACATTGTGGCAGGTTATAGTGGCTTCGGCTTCTGCAAGGCTCACGCTTGTTCCTACGCGCTCACAGCGTATCGGAGCGCCTATGTGAAGGCCCATTACCCAGCCGAATACCTGGCCGCCCAGATCAACAACGGTGGAGGCTACTATGGGCCGTCCGTGTATGTAGAAGAC
>JBBSGN010000501.1:0-3290 GCA_038254085.1 Chloroflexia bacterium
AAATCAGCACTTCTTCCTCTGCTGTCATGCCTCACATTTTATCGTGGATATTGCTCCACCTCAACTCTGAACATTTACCCGGGGCAAAAGGCTTGACGACTCGGCAATCTCCTGCTATACTAGGGGCATCTTGGTAAGCTTCTTAAAGGTGCAGATTACGCAAATGGCAAATATGATCAACCACCGCAGGGCCATACCTACAGGCGTTCCCTTCCAGGGGAGGAGTCTGCCCACTTTCCATTAGGTTTCGCATATAACACGAAACGACTGGCCGGGGCGACTCCTATCAAGCCCACGGCTTTTTTGCTGCCTTTTGAGGCTATTACTTTTCGCAAAGGCTGTGGGTACGAGTGTTACTCGCGGCCTTTTTGTTTTACCCGGCATTAAGAGGATAGATGACTGCAATGGCTATCTCGATTAGACAATACGGCGACTTGCTCGCCAAATATTTGAGGCCACAGAAGTTGCGGGTAGTGTTGCTGGCGGTGTTGCTGGTCAGTGGTATCGCTCTGCAACTGGTCAACCCGCAAATCGTGCGGTACTTCATAGACACCGCTACCGGAGGTGGCGCTATGTCTGCGCTGTTGGCGGCGGCTGCGCTCTTTTTGGGCATCGCGGTTTTTACCCAGGCATTGTCGGTGGCCGCCACTTATGTGGGTGAGAATGTGGGGTGGACGGCGACCAACATGCTACGGGTGGACCTCGCGCTCCACTGCTTGCGGCTCGATATGCCGTTCCATAAGACGCACACGCCGGGCGAGATGATAGAGCGCATTGACGGCGACGTGACGTCGCTCTCGAAGTTCTTCTCGCAGTTCGTGATACAGGTGCTGGGCAACGTGCTGCTCATGGCCGGAGTGCTGGTGCTGCTCATACGCGAAGATTGGCGGCTTGGGTTGGTGCTGACGGGGTTCGCCATACTGAGCGCGTTCGTGCTGAACCGCTCGCGCAATATCGCGGTGCCCGCCGTTGACGCCGCTCGGCAGGCGAGCGCCGACCAGTTCGGCTTCGTTGAAGAGCGGCTGTCAGGGCTACCCGATATACGCACTAACGGAGCGGGAGCCTACGTCATGCAAGGGATGTTGACCGTCATGCGCGGTATGTACAAGGCTGGACGGCAAGAGTGGAAGATGGACGCGGTGCTCTGGATGATCACGATTGGCCTGTTCACCGGGGGCTACATCCTGGCGTTCACTATCGGGGCGTACCTGTTCAAGGGGGGCGCGATCACGCTGGGCACGATGTACTTGCTGTTTCAGTACACCGAGATGCTGCGTATCCCCCTCGACCAGATAACTGACCAGTTGCGCGATCTGCAAAAAGCGAGCGCGGGCATCGGGCGCGCGCAACGGCTCTACACGATGCAGCCGGGCATAAAGGATGGGCGAGGCGCGGACTTGCCGGCAGGCCCGTTGTCGGTGGAGTTTGACGGTGTGTCATTCGGCTATGGCGATGAAGAGATGGTGATACGAGACCTATCGTTTCGCCTAGAGCCGGGGCGGGTGCTGGGCTTGCTGGGGCGCACGGGCAGTGGCAAGACCACTATCACGCGCCTGCTGTTCCGGCTGTACGACCCCGATACAGGCACGATCCGGCTGGGAGGCGAGGATATACGCGACGCGAAGTTGAGCGACCTGCGGCAGCATATCGGCATGGTCACACAGGACGTGCAGCTTTTCGAGGCTACCGTGCGCGATAACCTCACGCTGTTCGATAACTCTATACCGGACGAGCGCATCCTGGAGGTGCTGAGAGAGTTGGGGATGTACTCATGGTACGCGGCGCTGCCCACCGGGCTGGATACGCCGCTTGCGCCGGGGGGTGGTGGGCTGTCTGCGGGCGAGGCGCAACTGCTGGCGTTCGTGCGGGTCTTCCTGAAAGACCCAGGGCTGGTGATACTCGACGAGGCGACGTCGCGCCTCGACCCTGCCACCGAGCAGCTTATCGAGTGGGGGGTGAACAAGCTGCTGCGCGACCGCACGGGGATCATAATCGCTCACCGACTGCCCACCGTGCAGCGAGCGGACGAGATATTGATCCTGGAAGACGGAGAAATCGTAGAGCATGGGCCACGAGGGCCGCTTGCTGGGGACGGACAATCCCGGTTCAGCGAATTGCTGCGTACCGGGCTTGAGGAGGTGCTGGTGTGACCGCAGGAAAAGCAATATGGACATTGGCGCGATACAGGCCCTGGCTCTACCTGCTCAACTTTGGGCTGTGGGCGCTCTTCTACCTGATACCGATAGGCACGGGCTTGCTTACGGGGGCGTTCTTCGATGCCCTTTCGGGGAAGGCACCGGCGGGGCTGGACGTGTGGACTGTGATCGCGCTGCTGGCGGCTGCGCAGGCATCGCGCATGGGCGTGCTGTTCATAGCCATTATCAGTTGGTCGGACTTCTGGTTCACTATCCAGTCGCTGCTGAGGCGGAATATGCTAGGGTGGCTGGTCCAGGGGCCGGGGTCGCGGAGCCTGCCCGGTTCGGCGGGCGAGGCGGTCAGCACCTTCCGCGACGACGTGGAAGCGGCCGTGGAGTACATGGACGGCTGGCTCGATCTAGTTGGCGAGGCGGTGTACACGGCCATCGCGTTGGCGATCATGGTGAGCATCAACCCCCTGATTACGCTGGTGGCTGCCCTGCCCCTGATAATAGTGATAGCGGCAGCTAACATGCTCACGGGGCGCATCAAGAAGTACCGCCGGGCCAACAGAGAGGCCACCGCGCAGGTGGCCGGGTTTATAAGCGAGATATTCGGGGGCGTGCACGCTATCAAGGCGGCAAACGCCGAGACGCACGCCGTAGGGCATCTCAGCGTGCTGAACGAAAAGCGCCGCAAAGCCGCCCTCATGGACAGCCTTCTCACGCAGCTAATCGACTCGTTCAACCTGAACACGGTGAGCCTGGCTACCGGGCTGATACTGTTGCTGGCCGCGCAGGCCATGCGGTCGGGCGACTTCACGGTGGGCAACTTCGCCCTCTTCGTCAGCTACATGGGCGGGGTGGCCGCCGCACCACGCTGGGTGGGCCGGCAGGTGGCGCGTTTCAAGCAGACGAGCGTATCGGTGGACCGTATGCAAAGGCTGGTTGAGCGCGCACCACAGGGCACGCTGGTCGCGCACGAGCCGGTCTATCTGCACGGCAGCCTGCCTGATGTGCCCTACCGACCGAAAGGGCCGGAGGACGAGCTGGATGAGATCAGGGTAGTTGGCCTGACGTATCTCTACCCGGGGTCGGACAAGGGCATCCGAGATGTCAGCTTCCGACTGAAACGAGGCTCCTTCACAGTGGTGA
>JBBSGN010000502.1:0-3287 GCA_038254085.1 Chloroflexia bacterium
ATCCGCAAAGCCCCGAAACGCCGCGACGTTGGTAATAGGGAAAGTGCCGCCCGGCAAAAACAGCGCGTCGAAACGCTGCGCCGAAAGCGTCCCCGGCTCGTTGATCTGCGCCGAGGAAAGCCGCGTCACGTTCAAGCCCGCCGCCATAGACCTTGCCTCGGACCCCGACGACGTAAACGCTCCCACATACGCCTCGTTCGGCACGGTGTCCAACACCTCAGCCGGAGAGAAGCGCCAGACCGACAAGAGCAACGGCGACTACGCGACCGGGCGCATTGACCGGGCGGGCGCAGTCCAGGACGACCCATCGAAGGGCCAGCTTGCCCAGGCCAAGATCGTCTACTTCGAGAAGGCGACGGGCCACAATGTACCCAAAGTATTTTGGGACTTCCTCAACAGCTCCGGCCCCGTGCGAGCGGGTTTAGCGAACAGCAACAAACCGCTCCTCGACCCCTGGGTGTTTGCGATGGGCCTGCCGATATCGGACGCCTATTGGGCCACCGCCAAGATCGAAGGCAAGCGCCAGGATGTGCTGATCCAGGCGTTCGAGCGCCGCGTCCTCACATATGTGCCCGGCCTCCCCGCTGGATGGCAAGTGCAGATGGGCAATATCGGCCAGCACTACTTCCAGTGGCGCTACGGCCAGAACAGCGCCGGCCCCGAAAAGCAGCCGAGCGCCGCGTCCGGTATGCCGGTCAGTTTCACCATTCCCGCGCTTGGTGTGCGTACCAACATCGAGCATGTGGGCGTGGACAAAGACAACAATATGGACATCCCCAAAGACCCTTATAACGTCGCCTGGTTTAAACCGGGCACCATACCGGGCAACCCCGGCAATGCCGCTATTGACGGCCACCTCGACTGGTACGGCATCAAGCAGGCAGTGTTCTACTTTATCGGCTCGCTCAAGCCCGGCGACCGCATCTACGTGCGCGACGACAAGGGCCGCGACCGCGCCTTCGTGGTCACCAAACAGGCCACCTGCACCTGGCAGAACTGCCCACTACAGGAGATATTTGGGCCTTCGTCGGGCGTGCATCTCAACCTGATTACTTGCAACGGCACATTCAACCGCGCCCAGCAGAACTACGACAAGCGCCTGGTAATCTTCAGTGAAGCTGCCCAATAATAAATAGCAAAAACACCGCCCAAAAACAGCACAAAAATCGGCCGTAAGTGGCCGATTTTTGTGCTGTTTTTGGTATAGCAGAAGAGGGCTATCTGGTGATATGGAAGCGTGCTTCCAGCCTGGCTCCGATGTCGCTGGCGGTGGCGACCATATAGATGTCGCTTTGCCGCGAGTACTGGCCGGGCACCTTCACGACCACCGTGAAGTTCCCCGATGAGTCGGTGGTCGCCAGGTAGCCTAGCTGGTCGGTGGCGCCGCTGTCGGCGGGCCGTATACCGATGAGGATACGCTGCTTCGGCTGCCACCCCGTTCCGCGCATGGTCACACTGGTGCCTATCGGCCCGGAGGTGGGACTTATTTGCAGCGAAGGCTGGCGCAGCACGGTGATCTTGTTGGCCGCCAACGCCTGGTAGCCACCGAGAACGTAGGCTATTACGTTGAACCGTGAACCTACTGGGCGATTGCCTATGGACACGTTGGTGTTGAACTTGCCGGTGGCGTCCGTAGTGCCATATGTTAACCACTCGACATCAGCGCTTGGGAAGATCACACCCACCTTGAACGAACTGTTGGGAGGGAAGACCTCTCCATGCACGGGCACAAAGCCGTTTACCACCACCGAAGTCAGGGCCGTCGTCAGCACGGCGTTATACTTCAGGTGGTAACTCGCAGTAGCTCTCAGCGTGCCGCCATTGGCAGTAGCCAACACGGTCACGTCGCCGAGCGAGGCCGCGTCCGCCGGTAGAGTTATCAGGGTGGTGAAAGCGCCGTTGGCGTCCGCCGCCACCGTGCTTATACCTCTGGAGTAGTGAGCGGACGGGTTTTCCGCGCTCAATGTCACTGCGGCGTAGGGCGGGAAGTGCGCGCCCGTGACCGTTATCTTCGTCAAGACGCCCCCTTCAGCCGGGTTGAGCGCAACGCCTTGCGCCGCCGGTATGGGCGTCGGCGTGGGGGTAGGCTGCTTGTATCTCCAATCATAGTAAGCGCGGCCTACGTTGCCCATCTCTACCTTGAAGCCCTCCGGGTTGAAGGGTGAATAGGTGAGTATGCGCCGCTGGAACGCCTGCATCAGCACCCAGCGGTCCTGGTTGCCGACGTGGATATTGATCCAGTACGGTTCGGTAATCGGGTAGCCCATCGCAAAGACCCAGTCCACGACGGTATCGTTTACGTAGCGACCATTCACCCACACGGGGCCTTTCTGGTTCATGAAGCCCCAGAAGACATCAGGTATGTTGTGCCCAAGCGTCGGCTCGTACACGGCGTATCTTGAGAAGCCGGCCAGGTTATCAACTATGCCCACATTGCCGTTGCGGCCCAGGCCCTCGCGCACGTTCTGGCCGACACGCACAGGAGCGCGGCGGTCGTTATGGAGCGAGGCCACGTTGGCAAGCGCCCCGTAGGTGGGCGCGTTGACGCTTGTGGACGTATCACCTGCTACCGGGACGTTGGAGGGCGTGGCGGGCAGGAAGGTGTTGTTGCCCACCTGTATACTCCCCGACACCATGTCAACCACCAGCAGGCCATTAGTCACGAAGAACTCGGCGTTGCGGTCGCCTGCGGGGTTGTTTATCTCCATGCGGCTCTTGTCGAAGTAGCTAACCAGATGCTGGCCGCCCGGCCCCTCGGCGTAAGGCTCGTAGCTGGTGTAGAAGTTATCCGGCCCCCACATCCACGAGCGGGCCACCACGTGGTCCTGCACCGGCTTGTCGGTGCGCTCCCACACGCGCTGGAAGGCGGGGTCGGCGAACACCGGCACTGCCCCTGCCACGTGTAGATTAGCGACGAGCGGGACGACCAGGGTGACGACACCCAGCGCCACAAAGGCTAACCTTTTGAATCTAGTTGGTGTGCTCATCGTTCTCTCCCCCTTTGTAATTTTGTAATTTTGGATTCTCGCTTTCTGGCCGGACCTGGGATCTAAAGTCCTTTTGCTTTGCCTTACTGTAAGTCGAAAATCATCAAGTTAATGATATACCCCTGCTTACATAGAAAGGAGCGGCCTTAGTATACCGGATAGAGGGCGCAATAGATAGACCCGGTTGAGAAAGCTGGCTGTATTCTGATTACCAGCAAGACGCCCAATCGCCTCCGACAGGTCATCCCACGCTTGATTTCCGAACTTCCGTTCTATATACTGTGCTTGTGGGCAACAATC
>JBBSGN010000503.1:0-3279 GCA_038254085.1 Chloroflexia bacterium
AGCCCCTTACGTTTTACGTTTTATGCAATACGTCATCCCATCACTCGCCGGAACACCCCGGCCTGGCCGCCCTCCTTTTCCCATTCTAGCATTATTTTGAGGCCGCGACCGTATATATCCTCGCGACGCAACATCCTTTGCGAACGGCGGTGGCACCCCCACCCTTGCAGCAACTTGTACGCCACCCATTCCGCAAACCCTTCCTGCGTCTCAGGAGCCAACTCGCCAAGGCAGTTTTCGTTCTGCCAGGCGTGCGCGTATTCGTGCGCCACCACCTCGAGCAGCACGATCTGGGGCAGCCCGTACTCGACAAATATCGCCTGGTGCGCCCCCTCGCGTATAAACAGCCCGAAGCACCGCCCGCGACTGTCCGCATCCAGGCTGTGCAGAGACGACTTCTCTATCAACTCAAGGAGCTGATGCCGATTAGCCAGCTTAAGTTGGCAGGGGTTTCGCAGCGTCATGCCCAACGACCTCGCCAACGTCGCCCGCACCCATCTATACAGGGCGTGGGCATAAGCGGGGTCGGACACGGCGGTTGACTGGCACCGATCGCACAGCTTCCTGCCGTCGGTGCGCGTCCAATAATGCGCGCCAACGGGGCGGCCACAGGTATCGCACCTGGGGCGCTGCTCGAAGCAGAGCTTGCAGTAAATCTGCGACTCGCCCTCAAGCATGAACGCCTGGCTGCCTACCTGCATATCGCAGGCCGTGCAGCGCAGGCGCTCTTGGTAGCATTGCAAGCAGAGGGACCATACAGACGCCCGGCCCGTGTCCTCGAACCGCTCGACTCGCCGGTGCAGCGGCCAGGTCTGCATGGCCGTACCGCTCACCAGGCGCGAGCCGCACACGTTGCACCACTGGCCTCTAGTATTGCTGCTATTGGCCTGTGTAGATTTCCCTCTAATTGCCGAGTTGCGCATGGCGGTGGCCTGATGATCGAGCATACTAAGCTATATACGCAAAGTGAGAACACTTTGCTTCACGCTTAGACCCTTATGATACCATACGCGCCCCAGCCACGCACCGGCCCACATGAGCCAATAGGTACTGTTTACTGGAAGCATTTAGTCATGTGAGGTCAGTGGCCGGTAGTCGGTAGAGGGAGAAGAGAGCGCTCGCCAGGCCCGCGCCAGCCGCTAGTTCCGCTCGCTTATAAATAAGGACAAGGGAACGCGAGTCATTCCGAATTTCATACTTTGGCGGGCTAGATACGCACAACGTATAGATAACTAACGGCAGGCAGAGGACCCATATTGATAGCTTGCCAGCTCTGCCCCCGATTGCCACTCTCGAACAGATAGCCTGTGTGGGTGGCCGCATACAGTCGGTCCCGGCGCTCCGGGTCGTGGGCAAGAGCCGAGACTGCGCCCGCCTGGGGTAACTTTACACCCTGCCACGTTTCACCACCGTCCGGGCTAACTTGCAAGCCCGAAGCCGTGCCCGCCACGAGAGAAGCCGGTTTGCCGGTCGCGCCGGGAATCGCCAATATCGCCAGCCCATCGTGGGGAGAGCCAACTAGGGGCAGCCAACTTGTGCCCGCATCGTCGCTCACCCGTACCCCCACGTTAGTACCGGCATACAACATGCCACTTGCCGCATCTTGGGCTATAGCCGTTACCCCTTTCGCCGGCAGAGGCTGCCACTGCCCGTTTTGCGGGTTGCCTTTAAACAAGGCATTATCACCGTCTTGCTGTTGAAGTAAGAAAAATAGCTCCGGCACGGTCCGACCGGCAAACAAAGCCAGCACATCCCCGCGCAACGGCAGCATCGGCAGCCTATTCCATGTAACCCCCGCGTCCTGCGAGGCCAACAGATCGCCCGCTTGCGTGCCTGCATATAACTTCTCAGGCTCCCCGGCGCAGAACAGGGACGTGACCGGCGACTGTCCCGCTGTCTCGCCCTGCCCACCAACCGCCTCCCAGGTACGCCCACCGTTCTCGCTCAACAGCAAATCGCCGCCAGCGACCGCCAACACCCGAATAGGCGGCCCCGGCTCGCCCCACGCCGACCTCACGACACGCCCATTGAGCGCCCGGCGCGGCGGCAACCACTCAGGCAACGTCCCCGGCTTGTTAAGAATCGCCAGTCCGTCCGCTGCGCAAGCGTAGATTATAGTAGCATTAGCCATATCGCTGGTAGTCGCTAGTCGGTAGTCGGTAGTCGGTAGTCAATAGTCGGTAATAGATGGAATAGGCGCACTTTCGACATTAGCACACAGTTCGGGCTTTGTCAATCGCTTTGCAAACCATAAGCGTTCAGAATTAGGGCACGAAGAGCGATAAGCTCACCGCAGAGACGCAGAGAGCGCAGAGGACCACGCAGAGAAGAACAATTATTGGCTCGGCGTTACTCTGCGTACTCTGTGTCTCCAACCAACCCTCAATTGTTGAGCAGAACCACAAGCACTCAAGGGCTGGACAACACTGAGTAATAAATGTAGAATCACCAATGAGGGATGCAATATTTCGCCCCTTTCTGATGTATATCAAATAGCAACAACTTAATAGCCCATTCGTAATTATGTTGCCTTTTCGGCCCCTACGGGTCTTATATTTGAGGAGAACCCAAAATGATCAAACGCATAAGATTGCTAATTCCATTCGCTCTCTTACTCATTCTGGCAATAGCCTTGTCTGGATGCTCGGCTGGGGTTGGGCAGGCAGTGTCGGCCTCGGACGTTATCGCCAAGATGCGCGACACAATGAAGAACACCCAGACCGCCCAGGGCACGGTTGACCTGTCCCTCACTATCAACAAAGAGGGCGTCAAGACGTTGGCCCAAAGCATGATGGGCAGCAAAGGCGGCCAGACCGAAGGCAAGGGGGGGGACCCCGCAGCCAACCTGCCTGACAGCGCCTCGGCCACCCTCAAGGTGTGGCGACAACAGCCCAACAAGGCCCGCATCGAGATAGAGAGCGCCTCTTTCCCCAACGCGAAGGGCACTATCGCGGTCTACGACGGCCAGAAGATTTACGTCTATGTGGCCTCGGACAACACGGTATACAGCGCCACGCCCAGCAGGATGGACAAGCTACCCGACGCGGTGAAGGAAGTGCTGGACGGCAGCGGCGTGGACGAGTATCTGGACAAGATAGTCGCGGCCTCTGACATCAAGTTGGTGGGCAACGAGCAGGTGGCCGGGCACGACGCCTACAAACTGGAAGCCACCTACAAGCCCGACGCCGCTGACACGCTCGGCATCCCGAAGGCCGCCCAGATGCAGGTGGGCACGATCATCAAGGACCTCCATGCCACCTTGTGGATAGACAAAGACCG
>JBBSGN010000504.1:0-3273 GCA_038254085.1 Chloroflexia bacterium
AAAGGCGAACTTTTGTGCGCCTACCCCATAGCTAAAGCAAGGGGTCTCAAAGGAGTTTCTCGATGAACTTCCGGGTAACGTTCGCAGGTCTACCGCGTGTCACAACCGACCTGAAAAGGGCAAAGCGGAATGCCATAGTGGTCATAGACAACCTCGTTGAAGAAATGGCGACTGCTATAAACCTCACATCGGAGGCCGAGGAGGTACTCGAACAAATCCTAGGTCGCGCAACCCAGCGTGTTGCCTCAAAACTAAACCTGACTAAAGAGTAATCGTTGCCTCATAACTCGATCTGACCGAAAGGCTCCAGAGTTTATCCAACTCTGAAAGCAATTGACGCCTCAGGGATAGAGGCCCTTCGGTTGCTGCTCGCAGTTGGTGGTGGAAGTCAGTCTGTGCTTGTGATGATAGCACACCAGCTCGCAATGCTCTGCTGTAAGGAGTGGTTGGCGTGTCATAGTGCTTGTGAGCCTTGGCACCCTCTCGCTCTTTGGCGACCAGTTTCATGACAGGCAGATAAGCATTGACATGCAAACGCACCAACTCATATACAAGCCCCAGCTGCACAAGAGCTGAGGGCGTGATGTAGCGGTCATACCCGACCAACTGCCTCACTACGCTGCCGTTCTTCTGCTCCACGTGTGCCTGGTCGTTCTTGCGGTAAGGACGACACCTGGTGAAGGTGATGCGCTCTTGTTGACAGTAGCGGATCAGGTGATCGTTGATGAACTCCGAGCCATTGTCAGAGTCTATGCCCAACAGTGGGAAGGGGAGCCTCCTCCTGACCAGTTGCAAACCCTCAAACACCGCAGCCTGACCCTTGCCTGCCACCCCCACGCACTCGGTCCACCCAGTACCCAGTAGCCACGTCTACACAGTTGAGCGTACACAGGTAAGTGCCCGCCGTGCTCTCACCACAATGAGCCACCAGATCGATCTCCAAGAAGCCGGGCTGCTGCTCATTCCATGGTGTATAGGTGCGGATCGGCACCTGTGAGCGCAAGAGGGTACCTGGCTTAGTGGTGCATACTCCTTTAGGCTTGTGCTGGGCACGAACACGAGCTAGCTTACGGTCAATGGTAGCGGCACTCATTGAGAGAAGAGCTTCTCGTTCACAGGCAAACAAAGAGAGCGCACCTTCCTGCTCAAGAGCTGCCACAAGCTCAGGCAGCACCCCCACCAGACGCTTGCCGCATATCCAGCCTGTAGCTTCGGCACGGCAACTACACAGAGAGCCTGCACGACTGTGCCTGAGTAGATGGTTGGGCGGCCACCAGCATGACGACGAGTGCCCGTGAGCCGGTCAACCCTGCCACTTGGAACAGGCGGACCATGCAACAACAGGTGCTTGGCGTAGTTGCGGTTGTACCCTGTCACTTCCACAAACTCATTCAGTATCCGTCCTTTGTCTGTGCGGCCAGCCTTCAGGTACTTGGGGTGCAGTGCCCTCGCTAGGTCCTGTTTGCTCTCTTTCTTCACCCTCATAACTCCTCCTTGTTTAGTCAGGTGAGTTTTGAGGCAACGTATGTTCCCCCGGTCAGTTTAGTTTTGAGGCAATGCGTAGCGTTGGCGTGCCCATACCCAACCTGATATAATTATTAACGCTTTTGCCTTTTACGCGCATAGCAATCCATATTACCCAATACCAGGAGGCACATACCTCATGCACTTAGCCTTACTGCCCTGGCTCATCGTTAGCCTGGCCGGGGGAGCATTGGGCGGTACGCCCGCCCATATTGGAAACTCCTTTGGGAGCTCCCTTTCTACGGCAAACGCCATCGCTCGCGCTCATATCTCTTTCTCTGTGGCCGCGCAGGCTACCACGACCGCCACCCTGCCCACATTGACCCCTACAGCCCCGGCGGGCATAGGCGCGATCACAGCCACAGCCACCATATCAAGTTCAATCGCTACAACAGTCACCAACCAGGCCACGCCTGTGCCCCTTCCCACTGCGGTTGGGCAGCCCAATCTTCAAGGCAACCCTCTGAGCTGGCAGTACCTGACCAGCGTGGCCTCGCCACCCGTCGGGCCTTTTGCCTGGGCCTACCTGGTCTTCATGCTCGCGCTCGCGGGCGTAAGCGGCTATTTCTACTTCGTCAAGCGCCCACAGTGGAAGCGCACCAACAGCGTGCAATACCGCGCCGCCAACAGGTGGGCGCCGGTGGGCATGTGGGCAGCCGGCGTGGCGATCCTCTTCCTCTTCTTCAGGGCCGTATCGCTCGACTTCTTCAACCTGCGCTTCTGGCTCTATTTGTGGCTGCTGGTAGCGATAGCGGCTGCTGGTTGGTTCTTCTATTGGTATCGCACCGCCTACCCGAAGGAGATGGCTCGCTACCTCAAGACCCAGCGCGTCCGCCAGTACATGCCTGGGGCAAGCAGCAAAGCCGCGTCCAAACAGCCCGCCGCGCCTCCACGCAAAGGCGGCCAACCCCGCCCAACCCCACAAGCATCAGCCACCACCAAGCCTAACCCCACCTCCACGTCCACGTCCACGTCTACGCCCACACCAGGCCAGGCCCCTAACCCCAACGCCCAGCAGCGAAGCCAACGCCGTAAGCGCCGATAAATAAGAACTTGAGATAAAAAGAATAAAGACTAAAACGGCCTCCGGGGGTTTTAGTCTTTATTCTTTTTATCTCCTTGTGTGGGATCTCTCGCGCAACTATCAACCGCGCTCCATCGTTATAAGAGGAGATAACTTGATTAGGAGGCTGCCTTAATGTCCAACATGCTCTGGAATGTGAACTTGCGCCGTCTTTGCCGCCCGCTGGTTGTGGCCCTGGTCGCTTTGCTGCTGGTAAGCGGCCTGGCGGGTTGTAGCGCGGGCGTTACTGCCACCCCCGCCGAAATCCCCACAGTGGCCGCCCTACCGACCACCGGCCCTAACGGCACCGCTCCACCGCCCTCCGCAACTTCGGCTCCCGCCGAGACGGCGACCGAGGCACCATCCGAGATTCCAGCCGCGCCGCCAACCGACACCGCCGCGCCCGTGCCTTCCCCCACCCAGGCCGCAGCGCAGTCCCCAGCCTCCACCGGCTCGGTAGGCGATTATCAGTGGAAAGAGGTTGGCCTGGCCGGGCAGGACGTAAGCGACCTGGCGTTGCTCCCTGGCGGATCTAATATTGTGCTGGCCGCCGGGCCGTCGGGCGCGTGGCGCAGCAGCTACGACTACACCAAGTGGGAAGCCCTCAACACCGGCCTGGATGTGAAGGGCCGCACATCAGTGGCGGCTATAGGCAGCGCCGATGTCATGTACGCCAGCAGCCACAC
>JBBSGN010000505.1:0-3270 GCA_038254085.1 Chloroflexia bacterium
CGTGGGCAACTCCTTCTTATCGGGGTGATGGCCCTGGTCTCTTTCCTGGTGCTACAGTTCATATTCAATGTGCCTTATGCGCTCCCCCTCGGCATACTGACCGGCTTTCTCGAAATCTTGCCGTTGGTTGGCCCTGCTGTAGCCGCAGTGTTGGCCTCCGGTGTGGCGCTATCGGCGCACGGGGTGGGCAGCGCCATCGGCGTGCTGGTGGCCTATTTTATCCTGCGCCAGCTTGAGGACCAACTGGTAATGCCGTTCGTGGTGGGGCGCGCCGTCGAGTTGCACCCGGTCGTCACTATCTTCGCGGTGCTGGCGGGCGGGGCCATGGCCGGGCTGCTCGGCACGCTGCTGGCGGTGCCCGTCGCAGCGGCGATCAAGGTGATCCTCGACTTCCTTTACCCCACCGACCCGGCCCAGGCGCTGGCCCAGGCCCGCCCTGGCATGAAAATAGCAGAGCGAGAAGCGGAAGCGAGGAATGAAGGGTAGTGAGTAATGACCACTCACATGGAGGATCCTATGCCCGAACTTGCCCCTGAGGCTGCTGATTTTACCAATGCCACTTTTGCGCGCACCTTCGACGAGATTGCGGCGATGATGGAGTTGAAGGGGGAGTCGCCGTTCAAGGTGCGGGCTTATCGGACGGCGGCGAATACCTTCGCCAATTTGCCGGAGGACATAAAGAAGGTGTGGCGCGAAGGGCGCGTGGGCGACCTACCGGGCGTCGGCAAGGCGATCAGCGACAAGGTGAACGAGATGCTCACCACCGGGCATATTCGTCTCTACGACCGTTTGGTGAACGAGGTGCCGCCCGCGCTGATCGCCCTTACCGGCATACCCCACGTCGGCGCAAAGACTGCCATGCTCCTGTACCAGAAGCTGGGCATACAGGGTATCGCCGACCTCGAAAAGGCGCTCGATGACGGGCGCGTGCGCGAGATTCCGGGCTTCGGCGAGAAGAGTATCGAGACGCTGCGGGAGGGCATCCAGATGCTGCAGAAGCGCAGCGCCGAAAAGCGCGACCTGCTCGGCACCGCCCTACCCGTGATTCGGCAGATAATCAGCCTGATGAGGGAGAACTGCCCCGGCCTGGATAAGCTGGAAGTGGCAGGCTCGGCGCGGCGCTGGAGGCCGACTATAGGCGATATAGATTTCCTGGCGACCGCCTCCAACCCCTGGGAGGTCATAGATTGCTTCGTGAAGCTGCCCATGGTGGGGTCGGTGGACTCGCAGGGGGTGAACAAGGCCACCGTGCGCCTCAACAATGGGCTGCAAGTGGACCTGTACGTAATGGACCCCAAGTATTACCCTTCGTTGTTGGCCCATTTCACAGGCGCGCGGGCGCATAACATCAAACTGCGCGACCGGGCCATCCACATGGGCTATAAGCTCAACGAGTACGGGCTGTACCACGCCAACGGCGAGCCGGTGCCTATCAACACCGAGTCGGACATTTTCGAAACGCTGGGGCTGAAGTGGATGCCGCCCGAACTGCGCGAGGACCGGGGCGAGATCGAGGCTGCGGCCAAAGACAAATTGCCGGTGCTGATCGAGATGGCCGACATCAAAGGCGACCTCCATACCCATACGACCTGGAGCGATGGGGCCGAGAGCATCCTTACTATGGCCCTCGCTGCCAAAAAGCGCGGCTATCAATACCTGGCCATAACCGACCATAGCCAGAGCTTGACGGTGGCAAGGGGCCTAACGATAGAGAGATTACACGCCCAGCGCAAGGAGATAGAGGAGGCGCAGAGAGCGGTTGGCGACAGCTTGCGTATCCTACATGGCACAGAACTTGAGATAAAGCTGGACGGGACGCTCGACTTCCACGACGAGATACTGGCATGGTTAGATATAGTGGTGGCTTCGGTGCATAGCGGTTTGCGCCAGCCCGGAGAGCAGGTGACCCAACGCGCCCTCAACGCCGTCAGGAACCCCAATGTGGATATATTGGCCCACCCGACCGGGCGGCTCATCAACCAGCGCGAGCCGTCGGCCATGGACGTAGGCGCGGTGATCGCGGAGGCCGCTAAAACGGGTATCGCATTGGAGATAAATTCGGCCCCCGACCGCCTGGACCTGGACGATGTGTATGTGAAGCAAGCAATAGAGGCCGGGTGCCTGCTGTCGGTGGACACCGACGCCCACCACCCGGACGCCTTCGAGCTGCTCGAATATGGCGTTCATATTGCCCGCCGAGGCTGGGCCACCGCCCCCAGCATAATCACCACCTGGGAGAGGGGCAAGCTGGAGTCATGGCTGAAGAATAGAGGTAAGTAGGGGCTATCTGATGACGGCAGTCAACAGAAACAAACCCTGTATCCTTTGTCATTCCGAGCGCAACGAGGAATCAGTTCAGGATAACAGGATGTTTGGATAAAGGGAACGATTAGGGAATCCGGTTCTCGGATTAGGCGTGTTAAAGCCATAATATGTGTCTATGACAATACAATCAGTCAACCCAGCAACTGAAGAAGTCCTTGCTACCTTCCCTGAGATGAGCGAGCAAGAGATAGCGCGAGCCATCGCCCAGGCGGATACGGCAGTCGGGCGTTGGGCCGGCACGTCGTTCGACGAGCGGAGCCGCCTCATGCGCTCGCTGGCAAAAGATCTGCGCGATCATAGGGCGCGGTTGGCTCGGCTGATCACACTGGAGATGGGCAAGCCCATCGTGGAGGCGGAGGCCGAGATAGACAAATCCGCCTGGGGCTGCGACTACTATGCCGATAACGCCGAGCGTTTTCTGGCCGATGAGGCCAAGAAGAGCAGCGCCAGCATGAGTTACGTAGCCTTCGAGCCGCTCGGAGTGGTGCTGGCGATAATGCCCTGGAACTTCCCCTTCTGGCAGGTGTTGCGCTTCGCCGCACCTGCGCTGATGGCAGGCAACACCGCTCTCCTGAAGCACGCCTCCAATGTGCCCCAATGCTCGCTCGCCATCGCGGAGGCTTTTCGAGAGGCCGGTTTCCCGGTAGGCGTGTTCCAGAGCCTGCTCGTGCCCGGCTCTGACGTGCAGCGCATAATCGAGGACCCACGCATCAAGGCGGTATCACTCACGGGCAGCGACGTAACCGGCTCGCAAGTGGCCGCTATGAGCGGGCGCGCCCTCAAAAAGACCGTGCTTGAGCTTGGCGGCTCGGACCCGTTCATAGTGCTGGCCGATGGTGATATAGCGGCGTCAGCCGATACAGCCGCCCGCGCTCGCATGCAAAACACCGGCCAAAGCTGTATCGCGGCCAAGCGCTTTATAGTCGCATCGGCGGTGGCGGACCA
>JBBSGN010000506.1:0-3266 GCA_038254085.1 Chloroflexia bacterium
CCAGCAACGTTGGTTGTGGCAAAATCGTTCCTGCGGGTCCATTGGCGCCTCCTCTTGCTGACGTCAGACACCAGCAAGGGTGCCGTGGGACCCGCTTTCTTTCAACTCATCCCTCATCCACGGTTCCGTGGGGTGCTACCCAGCTGGGTCCCCCTCTATAAAATCCGAGATAAAGCGGGCGCCGGGCTGCGCGTAACGTACGCAGGAATATTACTTGACCGCACCTAGAAGTATTCATTACATGGCGGCTCCTTTACTACCACTCTTCGCGAGGTATTGCCGATTCGTCCAGCCTCGGGCCGGGAGAATTTTCTTGATCTTCGTTCACAGGGGAGTGGCCTGGGTGGCCCATCTCCAGGTGGGCTACCCTGGGCCACCTTGAGCCTACTCTCAATATTTGGCATAGATAAGCTAAATACGTGGCCCACCCCCACGCTGGGCCATCCTGGGCCACCTCCCTTGTTTTCATCGCTTTTAGGTGGCCCAGGTAGGAGTTCAAAATCAGGGGGTAGCCCATCCCCATCAGGGCCACCTCCTGGGCTACCCTCTTGAGTTGAAATGACGCGGTATTTATCACTGTCTCTGACGCGTTCAATGAGGCGCTTTTTCAGTAGCTCATTGCGTGCCCTATCTATTGTCTGCCTAGACACTTTTATTCTGTGGCGCCATTCACGGGAAGTACCCCCGATCGTACCGAACTCCTTTAAAGCCTCAAGCGCCGCCCGTGCCCGGTTCGTCAAACCGTCCTTGCCTGCGAGTTCAAAGGTCCCGCCCACGGGTCTGCATACGAACTGCTCATCTTCAGACAGTCCCGATTCTCCGCCGCCTATGTTGAACACCTGCGAGCGCGGTAGCCAGCCTTCCCTATCTTTCTCCAAGTCCAAGGAAACTTGACCCTGCGATATGCGGTTAAATGGCTTGATAAGTGACAGACGCCATTGAACGTCTGCCATGTCTTTCTTACGCCCTCCACCCCTTTGGGTTTTGTTGGAGGTGTCTTTTGGCACGTGGTCGAGGATCAATGCTGCGATCCCCCGCGCCTTGGCTGCTTGTGTAAACACGGCGTCCCATTTAGCAATATCAGAGTTGTTGTTCTCATCAAACCCCGAACGAGGCAAGAAAATTCGCCAGGCTATCGGATATCACGAGACTATAGTCTCCGGCGTCTACGGCTTCTATATAGCCTTGCACGTCTGTCTCCCCCACAGATAGGGCAGGAAAGGCGTGGTACGTGAAACTCGCCTCAAGCTCTTCCGGTGTGGCGTCCAAAGCGGCCATTCTCTCAGTTATGAGCCGCGCCCCGTTCTCATTGTCGAGGTAAAGCACCTTACCGCCGCCGCGTATCACCTGTAGCGCAAGCCATAGCGCGATGAACGTCTTTCCGGTTCCCGGTCCCCCGTAGAGGGAGGTAACTTTCGCGGCTAGTATGACACCCTCGATTAATTCCTCCGGCGGGGGTATACCTTTTCTCATTAGATCGGCAATTGATACCTCACCAGATATCCCGTGCCCCCCGTACCCGATATGGTGTACCTGCGCCGCGGCATTCTCCAAGTTCTGTACGGGACCATGTAGACAGTCCACCACGAGCGCGACGACTAGCGGACTACGGGGAGAAGAGCCAGGCTCTCTCGGGGTCCCGGCCCTTCTTTGAGTGCTGTAGTGTACAATTACGCGGCTTGTGCGATTTCATGCTAGGTCCACGACGAGCTTGTGCCGCCGTACGTTAGGGCTCTTCCGCCATGCAACTCGTGCAGTGGCAGGGCGGAAGTCAGTCTAGCACCCTTTTCTTCGCTTGTTGAAACTCCTCTTCGGTTAATACCCCCGAGGCTTTAAGCGAAGCTAGCTTGTCAAGCTCCGAACTCAGATTGTTCCCGCCCTGGGGAGGTAGCGGGGTTACCCGCTCTTGTTTCGCTTCCCTTATCATCGTCCTGAGCTTGTCGATGTACGGTTTGTAGTGCTTGAGGTCCCTCTTTGAGATAGGAAGACAGTTGGTGACGAGGAAAGGGTTCTTATTTTGGTCCCTGACGTTCCAGTAGTCCTTCTGGGCGGTTCCTTGGTAGCTAGGGGTGTTAATCTCGATTACGCCCTGCAAGAGACCCGTGTTAATTTCGATGCCGGTAATGTCACGGTAGTAGAAACTGGTTACTCGCGCACCAAACGTTGCTCCAGCTGCCATGCCGGGCTTGATTACGAGCAACCTCTCGTCTAGCGCGACAATAACTTGGGACCAGCCTCCGACACCACTCTGCGACAAAAGGCAGAATTCTATGCTCTCGTCCTCACCCATGTTCTGCTCAGCAAGTTTTCTCAACTTCTTGTTGAGGACCTCGACTCCCCCGGCAACTTTTGAAACGGGTACGGTAGCCACGCTTGCCTCTTCTGGCTTCTCTAGAGCCTGCGCTATCTCCTCCTTCGGCATTTCTTCGGGCACCTTAGCCAACCCTGGGCTTTCCGCTATTCGCTGCTCGATTGCTTCTTTCAACGCCACGAACGGTTCCCTCTGCTGATAGTTAAATCCCACCGCGTTCTCGCCACGGGACCGTTCCTGCAACCCTGTCCTGTCTTCCTGTCGACCAAACACGAGTTGGATGTAGCCACTAACCATCCTCCCAGCGTTTTTGAACTCTACGGATGTGATCTGCTCGATAGGTATCTCTCTGTCGCCCCCCAGCCCTCTTGCCCGGTGACCCTGACGCTTGATCAGAACTTTGTCTCGCAAAAGCTCCAACTGGCCGTTTGTACCCTTCGCTTCCATAAGCACCTCTTCCACTCCTTATACTTTCCTTTCTCCCTCGCTGGGTTGCCACTGACGCACCCGTATGATGACATCAAGCGAAGCTCGACGCATATCCGAAAGAGCGCTTAGACCAAGGGCTGGAAGTTTAGCTGACAAATCCGCCACGGCTGCCGAGTGTAGGGATTAGATAAGATACTTATGTTACAAAGACTGTCGCATGAATCCTGTACGCAGCCTGGCCACGTATATGCGTATAATTCTTAGAGGGGAGGGGGCCTTTGAGGTTCGGCGAAGGCAGAATCGATGATGAACTGGCACGGCAACCCGAGAAAGGTACGCCCTTGCGGATTAGCGCTCGCTACCCCACGGCGATTGTGGAGTCACTCCTCCTCGGAGGGCTCCCCATGCTCTTCTAAGACGAGTGATGAGCAATGAGCTAGACCAACAGGTCTGCCAGATGACGCAGCGGCCGACCGAGCCCCTCGTTCATCCGTTGGCCGCAGGTGTACGCTGCGATCTTGGCCGC
>JBBSGN010000507.1:0-3256 GCA_038254085.1 Chloroflexia bacterium
CCTCGCCGGGCTCGTCAAGGCCACGGTGCTCATCTTCCTACCGGGCTACTTGTGGTTACTATTCTGGCAGCCCCCCCTTCAAGGGCAGGCGCTTCCTGTCCGGCGTAGGGTTTGGACGGTCACGCAGAGCCTGGGAATCGTAGGGCTGGCATGGATAGTTGGTTACGCGCCTTTCTGGGAGGGGCCTGGGGTGCTGAAATCGTTCCTGGGAGGTCCAGCCGCCAACCTGTTCGTCAACTCCCTCGGCTACGTGCTACGGTTCAAGCTGGCCGACGGCGTAAGCAACCTGGCAAGCGCGGCGGGCTGGCAACCCACCAACTTCTGGACGGCACAGGCGGTCGAGTGGCGACTCGAATGGCCCGTGCGCTGGGGGTTCATGCTGATAACCGCAACGATTGCGATCATGCAGACCTGGCAGGCTCGAACTTTCCCTCGGATGGTGATCGCGTGGAGTTGGGTGGTGTTCGCCTACCTGACGATTGGAGGCGTGTGGTTTTGGCCCTGGTACGTGTCGTGGCTGCTGCTGCCTGCCCTGCTGGTCGGTCCTAGCCGCCTCTTTACCGCCACGCAGATACTGTGCGCCAGCAGCCTCTCTATGTACGCCTTTCGGCCACCTCGCGCAGCGCCCTTCGATGAGCTTTGGGGTTGGACGGGTCTAATCGTCATGGCCCCGCCTCTGCTCTACATGGCGTTCTCTTTCCTGAGCGAGTGGGTGCGCCGCCGGGACAGCCATCCAAGCCCGCACTCTGCACCGCAGGAATATGGACGCCAGCTACCGGCGGTTCACATACCGCTCAAGCCCGAACCGGGAGTCTTTCCGAACGTCGTCCAAAGCGCCAGACAACTAACCCCCAGTTATCTTGCCGCTGATGTGGCCGAGGGACTCGACATTGTAGAATAAAATCATGATGATAAGAACAAGGCACAAAAATGGCCTTCAGACAGCCATCTTTGTGCCTTGTTTTCAGTCTGAAGAATAGGAGTTAACTGTTAGCGGTCAGAGGCGACTCGCTGCGGCTCTCCATAGAGAGCATGGGGGCTAATATACGCTGCAAAGCCATCGTGTGGCTGCATGTGCCGTAACCGGCGTAAAAGCTGCAACTACAGCGCCAATGATTGTCGTCTAAGGAGAGGTGGTATATGTCGTGCTCACCCTTGAAATCTGCCTGCAAACTCTGGATGGTGACCCGCTCCGGCTCGTGCTCGTAACGCTGCGCCTTCTCTATCTTGCCGATCAAACTGGAATTCATCTGTGCCATCCTCCGTTCATAACAGTTACCGATTGCTTACACGCATAGAACCTTACTTGCAGGTCCAACCTTGAAAACACGAACACCGGCGCGAGATAGCCTCGCCGCCGGTGTTTCATTTCGCAGGGTCGGGCAACAGTCCCACAAAGAGACCCACCCCGCAAGCTATAATTCTCATAAGCGTGTCCTCCGATCCCGGAGATTCCGTGTTCGTATTATATAACCGATCACGAATCATGTCAAGCCTTTTTGCACCGGTAAGCGTTCAGGGTTAGGGTGATGAGGGCATTTAACTCACCGCAAAGACGCAGAGGACGTGCCAAGGCTTATGATTGAATCAGCACCAGGGACAGGGCGCAAAAAAGGCCAAGAAGTCTTGTGGAAAACGCGCCTGATGTCCCAGGAAGTTGGCGTCGGCTTATGCTATAATGGAGGTGAGCATATAGATCAAGTTTCTATGACACAGACATAGGTATCGTCCCGAATGCAACTCGACAAACGTAAAACACGCCAGGCTATATGGATAATGGTGGCCCTGTGCGTGGTGCTTGCTACTTTTGGCTATATACCAGCAGCCCAACACTGCGCGCGTGCGGCCACCCCGCCCGTCATGCTGTACGGCAGCGCCCCCGACGCGCCCGACAGCCAGCTACAGGCTATTGTCGAGGACGTGGTGGGCAATCTGGGCGGCAACTGGGGTGTGGCGGTCAAGAAGCTGGATACCGGCCAGTACGCAGCCTACAACGGCGACACGCAGCAGGTGTCGGCGTCTCTGTATAAAATGTGGGTGCTGGCCGAGCTGTATCGCCAGGCGAAGGCCGGCACCATCAGCCTGGACGGTTATGATTCGGTCACCGGGGACGACGCCTACGAAGACTCGGTGTCGGGCGATGTGCATCTCAACGTGGGCGACTCGGTGACGCTGCGCCAGGCGGCCCAGTTGATGATCACCGTAAGCGACAACACCTCGGCCCATTTGCTGGTGCGCACGCTGGGGCCGGACAACATCAATGCCTTCATGCGGCGTAGCGGCCTCAACCACTCTATCCTGGATTGGAACGGCGGAGACAACCTGACCACGCCGCTCGACGTGTTGAGTGAGATGGAGATGATTGCCACGTCCCAGATGGTGGACGCCGAAGCGAGCAAGCAGATGGCCTCGTTCATGCTGGACCAGGAGATCAACAATCTCTTGCCGCAGGGTCTCCCCGATGGCACGCCTTTCGCCCACAAGACCGGGGCACTAGACGGCTTGCTGCACGACGCGGGAATCGTGTACGGTCCGTCGGGGCCGTTCATTATCGTCGCCATGTCGAGTAACCTGGACAGCTACAATAGCGCCTGGAACGGCATGCCCGAGCTGGCACGTAGGGTTTACGGCTACTTCAACCAGCGCCCATCCAGCCCTGCGCTCTACTTCCCTCAGACGCGCCAATCGGTGGGACACGACTTCCTGAAGTTCTGGAACGATTATGGTGGGGTGGACCAGTTCGGCTATCCTATCGGCCCCGAGAAGATGCGTGACGGCTTCCTCACCCAGGAGTTCGAGCGAGCGCGGTTCGAGTGGCACCCGGAAAATGCCGGTGCGGGTGGGCCGTTGCCGGTGGTGGTCCTGGGCCTGGTTGGGCAGGAGCGGGCGGCGCAGTTGGGCTTATCCTGGCCTCCAAGCGCCGATACAGGCAAGGGCAAATATTTCCCCCAAACTGGACAGGCGGTGACGGGCGATTTCTACGACTTCTGGCAGAACAACGGGGGAGAAAGAATATTCGGCCTGCCTATCTCCCCGGCGGCGGACATGGTGAACCCCTCCGACGGCAAGACCTACTTCACGCAGTGGTTCCAGCGCGCCCGCCTGGAGCTACACCCCGAACTGCCGCCCGGCCACAAAATAGCGCTCGGCGCGCTCGGCAGCGAATTGAACTCTCCATCTGCCCCTTAGCTTTTAAGGTAGTGCCTGGAAGGAAACAACATAAACACCCGCCAGTAGCGGGTGTTTATGTTGTTTC
>JBBSGN010000508.1:0-3253 GCA_038254085.1 Chloroflexia bacterium
CTCTATTTTATTGCTTGTCTCCTATTTTAATCACTCCCGAGTTTCGTTTTCATCTTATTCGTTCTCCTTAAAGCCGTGAGTGAGCTAAACAGAGGCGTCAGAACTTAGAACAGCAGTTATCGCCGAGGCTGTTCATTGGTATAGCATAGACGCAACCCGAAACGATTGACGGCCGCAACAATCGTCAGCAGGAGCAGCATCACCGGCCCCACGCTCTACCTGCGGGGAACTGATAATCCCGTAGCGATTCGGGTCGCATAGTGATGCTGTAGCCGGGCGCGGTGGGCGGCACATAATGGCCGTCTCGGATAACCACCGGATCGAGAAAATGCTCGTGCAGGTGGTCTACATACTCAAGAATGCGGTTCTCTAGAGACGCGCTTACGCAGATGTAGTCGAAGATAGACAGGTGCTGCGCATATTCGCACAGCCCTACACCGCCCGCATGAGGGCAGACCGGCACGCCGAACTTAGCCGCCATCAGCAGCACCGCAATCACTTCGTTCACCCCGCCCAGGCGGCAACTATCAATCTGGCAGAACTTGATAGCGTTGGCCTGCAAAAGCTGCTTGAACATAACCCTGTTCTGCACGTGCTCCCCCGTTGCTACGCCGATAGGCGCTACCGCCCTGGCGACAGCAGCGTGGCCCAGAATGTCGTCCGGGCTGGTAGGCTCCTCAATCCACCAGGGGTTGAATTGGGCAAGCTGCTCCATGTTGGCGATGGCTTCGCCTACGTCCCACACCTGGTTGGCGTCCATCATCAGTTTACGTTTTAGCCCAATCTCCTCACGCATGACCTGTGCCCGGCGTATGTCGTCCTCTAAGTTGCCGCCCACTTTCATCTTGAAGTGCGTCCAACCATCGGCGACGGCCTCCCTGCACAGTCGGCGCACCTTGTCGTCCGAATAGCCGAGCCAGCCGGTTGATGTAGTATAGGCGGGGAAGCCATGCTCCAGCATTTCGGCCTCGCGCTCGGTGCGCGTGGGGGCGTTGCGTTGGAGCATCGCCAACGCCTCTTCGGGGGCGATAGCGTCGGTGATATACCGGAAGTCCACGCACGATACAAGTTGCTCTGGGGTCATATCCACAAGCAACTTCCAGACCGGCTTCCCCCTGGTCTTCGCGTACAGGTCCCACACGGCGTTGACCACTGCCGCAGTGGCGAGGTGGATAACGCCCTTTTCGGGGCCGAGCCAGCGCAACTGGCTGTCTCCTGTGATCATGCGCCAAAAAGCGCCCATGTTCTGGGTGAACGATTCGAGCGTCTTGCCCAGCACGAGGTATCTGAGGGCTTCTATAGCCGCCACGCATATCTCGGTTCCCCTACCCGTGGTGAAGGTAAGGCCGTGCCCTTCCAAACCCATAGGACTATCGGTCTTGAGGATGACGTAGGCAGCCGAGTAGTCGGGAGCGCGGTTCATGGCATCCGAGCCGTCAAGAGACCTCGACGTAGGGAACCGTATATCTTTGGCTATAACGTCGGTGATGGTTATAGACATAGTAAACCCCCTTGTGAAGCATAGAGTATTCTCAGCTATTGTTCAACCGAGCCTCAACCCCGGCTGCCAAAGCGCTCACCAAATAGGGCGCCCTCCTGTTTCCAAGAGATTCGGCTTAAGAATAACACGTCGGCCTCAACCGTGTGGAAAAGACGATATATAAGTCTTGACAAAGGCTGTATAATCACTCCGAATCAAACGTGATTAAAACCTGCTGAAACCTGCCATGTAACTAATAGTAGCGGCTCTATTTGTGGGGGTCCAGGTCTGCTTATTCGCACTGTAACTCGCACTGTAAAAGGAGAAAGGAAACATGAAATGGAACGCCCACCACATCAAGGGCCGTGCTGTGCAACACCTAGCCCCTGGACAAAAGATTGAGGGCCAACTTCATTATCGAGAATACGCACGGCCTCCATCACCATCACCATCATCGCTGCCGTCGCCATAACCAGAAGAGGCGCCAGCAACAGGTAGTATAGCCCTACAACCAGGCGACTTTATTTTAACGCACGGGAATGCGTGGACAAGCCAGCTCATACGGTTCGGCCAGAGCTTGCGATTCCATGGGCCAGACAGTAAGTATACCTACTGGAACCATGCAGCAATCGTTGTTGGCGACGATGGAGCTATCATCGAGGCTCTTGGCAGTGGTGTGCAAAAACGAAACATCTCCGTATATGAGCCAACTCAGCGCACTCTTGTGGGCATTACAGCTTCAGACGAAGATCGCAATGAAGCGTGCGCTTTTGCCGAATCGGCGTGCGGGGCTAAGTATGGATATCTTACGATAGTAAGTATTGCTTATTCCCTCATTACGGGAGGGAAGTTCAGTTTCATATTCGAAGGACAGCAGATTTGTTCGGGTCTGGTAGCACGCTCTCTGGAACGCACGGGACTTATATTCGATACCGAGCCATCGCACATCATGCCCGCCAACCTGGCAAAGCTCTACGATGTAAATCCTCCTGCTCCTGGTACGCCCAAGGGAGTAATTCCCCCGAAATCAGCGCGATAGTCACCGCGATGATAAATGAAGTTCCGCCCTTGGCCGCACTCTCCATCTGGCTTGATGTGTGGACGCGCTAGGACTCCGAATACTACCTGGGTGCCAACCGCTACTGGCATCGCGCCATCATAATCGCCAGCGCACCGTTGCTGGGTATGCTCACCGCCCTCTTCGCCACTTGGTACTGAGTGTTCTGACTCGTAAAACGTAGGGGCTTGTTTCTTACGTTTCACGCTTTACGCAATTGGGGTATCAGTCATCCTCGGATCAGCAACCCCATCTCCATCCCCTTCGTCTTCGTAAACGTCGTTGATAGGGTAGGAGACGTTGGTGGGTGCGGTGTCCGTTTGGTTAGCCTCGTCGGTGTCAGAAGCGTCGGAAGTGAAGTCCTGAGTGTCGGTGGAAGGGGCTTCGGTGGGGCTGTCGGACCTGTTGCTGTCGGGCGAATTGCGAAACGGGTTGGGATCGGTGTCCATGCTGTATCTCCTTTATGAGTAGCTAAGTCAAGCTAGCGACGAAGGCTATGATAGGGCTGTGTGCCAAGCATAATCGGTGCCCTCAACCCAATCTGCAACTGCTTGACCCGATCAATCCCTAACCTCCTAGTCGTCGTAATACTTGCGTAAGCATTTCGGTGTATACTAAACTTACACCAGAGGTTCCAGGCTCATTTCACCATCACCATTACCATCACCATCACCATTACCATCACCATCACCATCACCATCACCATCACCCATCAC
>JBBSGN010000509.1:0-3247 GCA_038254085.1 Chloroflexia bacterium
GGTGCCGTCCAACACCAGGGTGATTTTGGAGTTTGGACTTGCGTCATCCAGTAATAGGTCGAGTACATTTTCGGGGGTGATGTCAATGACATAGGGTTCGGCGTTTATCTCGGAGTTTATTTCGGCTATGTGGCGGGCGGCTGCTGCGGCTTTGGGCAGGCCGCTCTCAACGTCGGCCTCAGTGTAGAGGGACTGGCGCTGGAGGTTGTGTAGCTCAAGGTAGTCACGGTCGGCCAGACGCAACGTGCCCACGCCCGCCCTCGCCAGCATCTCTGCCATAACGGAGCCGAGCGCGCCCACGCCCGCGACCAGGACGGTCGCCGCGCGGAGTTTGTCCTGCCCTGTAGGTCCGATTTGGGGGAGGACGGTTTGGCGGGAGTAGCGGATGAGTTTCGAGTTTTGAGTTTCGAGTTTTGACTTTTGGGTGTCGGTCATTCTAATTCGGTTACTTTACTCGTCGCGATTTTTGGCAACAATCAGCTAACTCGTCTCGTAGCTGTGCAATCAGGTTGTTCGCTCGCGCATGGACAGCGGGGTCTGTGCTCCTAGCCGACCAATCAGCAAGAAAATGCTGCAATGCCTGACGTAGGTCTCTCAAGAAGACTTCCATATCAATCGAATATGACCACTCGCCATAGTAGCCCGGCAGATGGGGCTTTGTATCTGACCCATCCTTTTGATTGTATAAAGATATTTCCCCAAACTCACGATTACATCCGATGATAATTGGAGGCACTCCAGCACCTGGCAATGCACGACTTAGAGAATGTCTTTCGCTATAGAGGCGTAGAGGCTCCCGAACGTTGTCCATCCATTGCTCAAGGGCGTCCCCTTCCAAGGACTCGCCGGTAGCATAGCTTCGCTCTATTGCCTGGGCTAGACTCTCGTCGGCCGCAGGAGGACTGGTGTTCTTGAACCCCGGGAAACCCTCATTGCACAAGTCAGTTCGATGCTCAATGAACCATTCGGCTAGTTCATCCAAGTTCCATTCTTGTTCGCTTAGTTTTATGGTTTCGTTCGGCGTTATTACATAGGCCACGAGTCGGCCCCATGCCTCCAAGCGGGTTGAAGGATCACCAGCATATGGATGAGGCAATAGCTCCAGGTCAAAGAGAAGTTTATTAGTCATAACTCAATGAGCGGGCGGGGAGGCATATTGCGGCTCTCATAAATCTTCTCAAGAAAGGCATCAACGTCGCTCCAACCCCCGGCGGAAGCTAAGAATGCCTCGTGCTCCTCTTTAGTTCTCTTCCGCTTGCCGGGTTCCCCCGTCTCCACTGGCTTTAAGACGACAGCCTCGCCATCCTCTCTTTCAACTAGGATAGTTTCGTTATCGCGGGTGACGCGCTCAAAAAAGTCGGCCAGATGGCTGGCAAACTCATCGTATGGTATTCGTTTCACTGCTTCAGCCATAAGATTTGCCTCCTGTTAGGATGCTAAAGTCTATAGCACTCGGTACTCGGTACTCGGTACTTACTTCACCAACGCTCCCTCTATCGCCTCCTGCAATGTCGCTACCGACTTGCCCTGTAGACCTTGCGGCAGGGTGGGCTTGCGGGCGGCGGGAGGGTAGATGGCGCGAGTGAAGCCCAGCTTGGCGGCTTCGCTCAGGCGGCGCTCTAGCTGGCCGACGCTGCGTAGCTCGCCCGACAGGCCGATTTCGCCTATCAGCACCAGTTCGGGGTCTACCTGGATTTCGCGGTAAGACGAGGCTACGGCCACCGCCACCGACAGGTCAATCGCAGGCTCGGTGATTTTGAGGCCACCCACGACGTTGATGTAGATATCCTGGTTGGACAGGCCCATGCCCACCCGCTTGGTCAGCACGGCGGTGAGGAGTAAGAGGCGGTTGAGGTCTATGCCGTTGGCGGTGCGGCGGGGCAGGCCAAACGCGGTGGAGGACGTGAGCGCCTGCACCTCGACCAGTATGGGTCGCGTGCCCTCCAGGGTGACGGCCACCGAAGCGCCGGGCGAGCCGCTGCTTCGCTCGGCCAGGAACGCCGCCGAAGGGTTGCTGACCTCAATCATCCCCTCGTTGCCCATCTCGAACACCCCTACCTCGTTGGTTGAGCCGAAGCGGTTCTTAACTCCCCTTAAGAGGCGGTACTGGTGGAAGCGGTCGCCTTCCAGGTACAGCACCGCGTCCACCATGTGCTCCAGCACGCGCGGTCCGGCGATAGCCCCTTCCTTGTTGACGTGGCCCACCAGGAACATCGGGATGTTGCGTATCTTGGCGAGGCGCGTCAGGCGTGAGGTGCATTCGCGCACCTGGCTGACCGACCCGGCCGACGACGAAAGGTCTGATAGAAAGACGGTCTGTATCGAGTCGATAATGACCAGGCCGGGTTGTAGGGTGTCTATCTGCATCAGGATAGCGTCCAGGTCGGTCTCGGACAGGAGCATGAGGTTGTCGGGGTTGATACCGAGGCGCACGGCCCGCAGCTTGATCTGCTGGGGGCTTTCTTCGCCGGAGACGTACAAAACCGGCTTATCTCCCCACAAGGCCAGATCACCCGCTACACTCAAGAGCAGCGTGCTCTTCCCGATCCCCGGGTCCCCGCCAATCAGCACCAGTGAGCCGGGCACGATACCCCCGCCCAGCACGCGGTTAAACTCGTCGCCCGGCACGGCCATGCGGGTGAAATGCTCGCTCTGCACCTGCGAGATGCGGATGGGGCGGTTGCCCGTGCCGCCATCGAGGTGGCGCGAGACGGCCTGGGATGCGGCGATAGGCGCGGTCACGACAGTCTCGACGAAGGAGTTCCATTCGCCGCAGTCGGGGCACCGGCCCGTCCACTTGGGTTGCTCGCTGCCGCATTGCTGGCAGACGAACATGGTTTTACTCTTAGATTTGGGTGGCATATTCGCTCTTTCTAGGGCTGCTTTGTCTAATAGAATTATACCATTTACTTGTATGCCATCACCCCGAACGCTTCCGGCCTACGCACCACCCGCTTGAACCCGGCCTCGTTCAGGCGGCGCATTGCGCCCCGGCTGACCACGCGGCCCGATTTGCTGTCCAGGTCGCCTATGTAGTGAAACAGGCGGCCTCTTGCGTTGAGGACGCGATATAGCTGGCGATAGAACTCACCCGAATATAGCTCGCCGCCGAGGCTGAACACGGGCGGGTCGTGTATGACCAGCGAGAACTCGCCGTCGCGGAAGGTCTGCACCACCTCGAAGCTGTCGCCGATAATCTGCTCTATTCTGGGGTTGTCGAAGAGCGCCTGCGACCAGGGGTTGAGAC
>JBBSGN010000510.1:0-3245 GCA_038254085.1 Chloroflexia bacterium
AACGCTGACCAGATTCTAGTGCTCAACAAGGGCCAAATCGTGGCGCGCGGCACCCATGAACAACTGCTGGAATCGTCCGAGATATACGCGGATATATACAGTTCACAACTGCTGGACGATTCGGATGTGGCAGCCACGCCGTCACGTGACGGACAACAGAAAGCAGGTGCAGTCCTATGATGCTTATGGGTGGAGGCGGCCAGGCAAACATGCTCCTCCAGAGCGAGACGAGCAAGCCGGCCTCGGTTGGCGCGACACTGGCGCGCTTCCGGCGCTATTTCGGCAAGTACAAGCTGATACTGTTCTTCGTCGGCGTATTGGTCATCGCCAGCACATACATGCAGGTGCTGATACCCAATCTGCTTGGGCAAGCGGTTGACTGTTATCTCACGCCCGCCACCCAGCACGCATTCGCAGGCGCAGGCGCGACTTTCCCTGGTGGGCAAACCGCTGTATCCTCAAATTGCTGGTACGGCACAGTTCCCGCCAACGCCTCGGCGAACGATTACATCGTGGGCCTGGGTGGATTGGTCCTGCTCACTATTGGACTGTACATCGCCGGTTCGCTGCTGACGGGCTTGATGTTCTACCTGATGACGTATTCGGGGCAGAACGTCCTCCGTAATCTGCGCGAGGAGATATTCCGGCACATACATCGCCTGTCTATCGGTTATTTCACCAAGCACGAGGCCGGCGACGTGATGAGTCGCATCACCAACGATGCCGACACTATTCAGCAGGTGTTAAACTTTGCGCTGGTCTCGGTTGTGCAGGGCGCGCTCCTGATCGTGTGGATCGCAGCCCAGATGCTGCTTCTAAACGCTGTCTATGCGCTCCTTGCCCTCATCGTAGTGCCGTTCATGTTCCTCGCAACGCTGTGGTTCTCGTCGCAAGCGCGCAAAGCCTATCGCCGGGTGCGCGTGGCCGTAGGAGGGGTAAACGCCAGCTTGCAGGAGAATCTTTCGTCGGTGCGTGAAGTGCAGGCGTTCGGGCGCGAACGAGAAAACATCCAGAACTTTGACGCAACCAATGCGGCGACCCGCGACGCCAACATTCGCGCCGTGGCCTTCACCAGCGCGCTTGCCCCGACTCTGGAAGCCCTGGGCTACGTCTCGATTGCCATCGTCGCGGGCGTGGGGGGCTGGCTCCTGCTCAATCGCCCCAACCTTTTCGGCTCAACGCTGTCCCTCGGCTTGATCATCACCTTTATCGCCTATACCCAGCGCTTCAACCAGCCGATCTCGCAGATCTCGGTGCTGTGGTCCAACATCCAGAGCGCGATTGCGGGCGGCGAGCGCATCTTTGGCCTGCTCGACACTGTGCCGGACTTGCAAGACGCACCGGGCGCGATTACCATGCCCACCATCAAGGGGCGCGTCGAGTTCGATCACGTCAGCGCCGAGTACGAAAAGGGCCAGCCCGTGCTGCGCGACATCAACCTGGTCGCCGAGCCGGGACAGACGGTCGCCATCGTGGGGCCGACCGGCGCGGGCAAGACCACCATCATCAACCTAATTCCTCGCTTTTACGACGTAGCGGGCGGCGCGGTCAAGATTGACGGTATAGACGTGCGCGATGTGACCGCCACAAGCCTGCGCGAGCAGATTGGCATCGTGCTTCAAGACTCGTTCCTGTTCAGCGACACGGTTGCGAATAACATCCGCTACGGAAAGCCAGGTGCGACCGAGGAAGAAGTAATCGTGGCGGCGAAGCTGGCGCGGGCAGATTCCTTCATCGAGCGGCTGCCTGAAGGCTACAACACGGTACTGGGCGAGCGCGGTTCGGGCTTGTCGCAGGGCCAGCGACAGCTACTGGCGATTGCCCGTGCCGCCCTGGCGAACCCGCGCATCCTGATTCTCGACGAAGCCACCTCGTCGGTGGACACGCGCACCGAGCGCCTGATCCAGACGGCCCTGGAGGAATTGCTGCATGGCCGCACCTCCTTCGTCATCGCGCACCGTCTCAGCACCATTCGCCACGCGGACCAGGTGTTGGTGCTCAAGGATGGCCAGATCATCGAGCGCGGCACGCACGAAGAACTATTACAGAAGCACGGTTTCTACTACGACCTATACATGAGCCAGTTCCGCCGCGATATTGACTTCACCGAAAACGGAGCAGCACAAGCCTCAGCCTTGCAGTCAACAAATTAAAGCGAATGGGTTCAAACCTCTAGCCATCTGACGGCCTCTTTATCACCGTCTCACTCGCCCTACGAGGCGCAGATGTATCATGCCGGGAGACAGGAGCAGTGGAAAGGGATAGGGGTTATTTATATCCCATTAGCTGCGCGCTCACTGCTTGCACTATTTACTGGAATGAACTTCGCACCGCGAACCTTCTGCTGCCGGAAAATCCTGAAGACCTTTGGCTTGACGAGCAGCAATGGCTGGGCAAGGTAGCTATTCTTGAATGGCACTTCAAGTCTAGAGTAGCCAAAGTGTTCATATGTATGAACTGCATCGGGAAGGTTATCGAGGATGACTTGATCGGCCCCATACTGAATCACTGTCGGCTCATAGCCGCTATTAAAATAACCATCTCGTCCACAAAGAAGACACTGTGCGTCCCGCGAAATACCCTTCGAAGATGGGAGCATGGGCGGCATCTCCACTTCGGCCAATAGTTGCACCCAAGGGAGATCGGTCAGGTTTCTGAACGATTGAGCGGTACGTAACTCAAGCCCGGTTACTTCAGCGTTGCTGAACGCCTTTGCAAGTTCGGCAGATACCAGCTTTTCATTATCGAACGTCTGGAAAATAGTCCCCTTCCTTGGGATTTCGGCAGGATTCAACCGAAGAGGTGAGACTTGAATTGCTCCCGTGCCGCATCGTGGGCAGGCATGTGATAGGTCGTACTCTGTCCTATACTTAGGTCCGATAGAACCTCCTGGCTTTGTCCCAAAGGTGAGCCATAACAGGGGAGCAGCTTCGAGTTCTGCTTTGGTGAAGAGTAATTCCCGTCTTTCTAGCCAATCAATGCCTGCCTCCGACAAGATAGCTCGGAGACGCGGAAGCCTGGGATCGGTCTCATCCAAGCTTACCGCGCAATAGCTGTTGAACAGCGGCTCAGTATATGGCTCAGTAATTACTATGTGTCGGGGTTCAGCATCCTTCAAGAGGTTGCGAACCACTGACCATAGTGGCTTTTCAATGTTAAAAGATAGAAGTACGCGTGTCTTCATTTAAAGTATTTGGCAATCGCTGCCAGCCATTGAGGATAAGCTTTGTATACCTTTTGGTATG
>JBBSGN010000511.1:0-3241 GCA_038254085.1 Chloroflexia bacterium
CTCTCAATCCGAGAGAGGCTCGGCCACACGCATGACCCTGGCCTCCCTGTTCGGCACCTGGCGTGCTAAGGGTCTCAACCCCTTCTCAGAGTGCCTCTTCCTCCTCTCCCAGCCCCTCACACCCTAAGTCTGAACACTTACACTGGTTCTCGTCCAATACGTAATTGCCCAGACCCCAAGCATGGGTTATAATGTCCCCAGCCGCTAATCCAAAACCTGATACCCAGAAAAACTCAAAGCCAACAAATGTCTTCTTCCCTTTACCGTAAATACCGTTCGCAGACCTTCGACGAGCTTGTCGGCCAGGAGCCGGTGGTGCGCACCCTCAAAAACGCTATCTCATCCGGCCTGATTTCGCACGCCTACCTCTTCACCGGCCCGCGTGGTGTGGGCAAGACCAGCGCGGCCCGCCTACTCGCTAGGGCTGCCAACTGTTTGTCGGAGGGGCCGGACAAACCGTGCAATGAATGCGCGAACTGCTTGGCCGCCACTCGCGATATTGCAACCGATCTGATCGAGATAGATGCGGCGTCCAACACCGGTGTGGATAACATACGCGAGATAATCGAGCGGGCTAACTTCGCCCCGTCAATATGGAACACCAAGTTCTATATCGTAGACGAAGTGCATATGTTGAGCACGTCCGCCTTCAACGCGCTCCTTAAAACGCTGGAAGAGCCGCCCCCACACACTTCCTTCATCCTGGCGACCACCGAGGTCCATAAAGTGCCGGCTACCGTCGCCTCGCGCTGCCAGCGTTTCGATTTCCGCCGCATACCGTTGACGGCTATGACCGCTCGCCTGCAATATATATGCGAGCAGGAGGGGATAGAAGCCGAGCAGCCCGCCCTCGAATTGGTGGCGCGGCAGGCTACCGGCTCGTTGCGCGACGCGCTGTCGCTGCTTGACCAGTTGCGTGTCTACTCGGAGGGCGGTATAACCCTGGCGAGCGTGCAAGACCTTTTGGGCGCGTCCGGCTCTGAGCAGGTGGCGGCCTTCGTGGACGAGGTGGTGGTCGTGGACCTTGCGGGCGGGCTGCGGCGCATAAACGCCGTGATGGAGGAGGGCCTGGACCTGCGCCAGTTCAACCACCAGGTAGTGGATCACCTTCGCGCCCTGATGCTCCTCAAATCGGGGGCTGCTAGTGCGAGCGCCGAGGGTGCGCTGCTCGATGTGACCGGCGAGATGCGAGCCAAGATGGCCTCGCAGGCGGAAAAGACCACCATGCCCGACCTCCTGCGCTGGGTAAAGGCCTTCGCCGACGCGGACGCTACACTGCGCTCCACCGCCTACGCTCAACTCCCCCTCGAGTTGGCCCTGGTGTCTGCCACCCTCACGCCCGAAGAAAAGCCCTCGGCCCCTGTGAAGGACCACAGCGCCGACCTGGCTGCCAGTATCGAGCGCGTGGGCGCTAGACCGCAGAGGCCAGGGGTCAGGGGTATGAGCGACAGCGAGGGGCGGTCAGAGGTTGGATACACTGATGCTCCAAAATCTTCTGTCCCACCTCCCATCCGCAGTGCGTTTGGGTCTATAGGGAACGGACAGGCTGTTGTCGCTGGTAGCAACGGTAACAGGAAGCAGTTGAATGAAGTTGGCGATGCAGTGGAGACTGATCATACCGAGGTGGTCAGCGACGCGGGCGCGCTGGAAGGGGAGGATGAGTTCGCGCGCCTGGTCAGGTTGTGGCCGGACGTGGTTGACCAGATAAAGGCGCGCGCCCCTAACATCGCCGGGGTGTTCGGCAACCCCACCCTCACGCGCCCATTTAGCCTGGCCGGTTCAGTTTGCACAATCAGCTTCCGCGACCCCATTCACGTTACTCGCAGCCGAGGGGAAAAACAGCGCGAGATCATCGAAAACGCACTCAATCGCGTGCTAGGCCGCTCATGCCGCTTGGAGAGTATCACCTTCGCCGAGGCCGAGGCAGGCGGCCTCCAAAACGAGAGCGACCCCGACCAACCCAGGCACCTCACCAGGGAAAAGCCCTCTCCCTACGACACCCCACGAGGTCGGGCCGCTATGAACATTTTTGGCATAGACAAGTTTGAATAATTACGAATTACGAATTAGCCGTTTCAATTCATAATTCGTAATTACCGAAGGGAAGGACATAATGGACCCACGAGCTTTGCAGAAGCAATTGCAGCAGATGCAGCAGAAGATGGTGAAGGCCCAGGAAGACCTGGCGAATGAGACAGTGACGGCCACAGCGGGTGGGGGCGCGGTAAGTATCGAGATGAACGGCCACCACGAGGTCAAGGCAGTCACGATTGACCCCGACGCCGTTGACCCCTCGGATGTAGAGATGCTACAGGACATGCTCCTCACCGCCTTCAACGAAGCCCTCGAAAAAGCCCAGGAATTAGCGCAGGAGAAGATGGGGGCGATTACGGGCGGGATGAATATACCAGGCTTGTTTTAGAGAGGCACACGGGTTCGCTTCATGTAACCCTGCGATTGCTGCTACGTATATAGATGTGGCAGCCCGCAGAAGGGCTGGGACGGCTAGTAGGGAGCGTGCTGAAAGGAGCTTCCGATGTTTGGGTCTGACTGGCTGGCGAATGCTTTCCTGTCCATATTTCTGTTCGGGCTGATATTTACTACAGCCTCGCTTCTGCTTGGCTTCTCGCATGTAGGCGGCCTGCACGGGCACGACCTCGGCGGGCATGCAGGCCACGCTGGGCACGTGGGGCATACAGGTGGCACAGGGCACACAGGCCACGCAGCCGGGTCGCACGGCCACGACCATATTGACATACGTCATGGCGCGCATGTAGACATGGACACCGGCCACGAAGGGCCTGGCCTGCTCAATATGCCAACCATGATGGCTTTCATTACCTGGTTCGGGGGCGCGGGCTACATATTCCGGCAGGCGCTTGGCGTGGGCGCAATCCTCGCCGTGCCGATGGCCCTACTGAGCGGCATAGTGGGCGCGGGCGTCATGTTCGCGCTGCTGGCGCGGGTGCTGTGGCCCATGATGAGCAAGCCCCTCAGCAGGGCCGATTACACCCTGCCTGGCACGCCCGCCAGGGTGGTCAGCCCCATCCGCGAAGGCGGGGTCGGTGAGATAGTCTACACGAAAGGCGGCACTCGCTTCACCGCAGGCGCACGCAGCGCCGACAGCCTGCCCATCCCCAAGGGCGCCGAAGTAGTGATCCTAAGCTACCAACGAGGCATGGCATATGTGCAGGACGTAGAAGCCGCGCTCAATACCGTCGAGCGCGGAGAGAAAGCGAGA
>JBBSGN010000512.1:0-3230 GCA_038254085.1 Chloroflexia bacterium
CCAGTCAGTACCTTTCAGCCAACGCTTCAGGTTCTGGCCAGCCGCGATCAGCAGCCCTTCCATATTGACGTTGGCCAATCCCCGTAACCGGAACTGCCGCATGCCATGCCATTGCTTGGCCTCTCCGAAGAGCGGCTCTATCCACACCTTCCTCTTACGCATCGCCTTCTGATACACCGCTGTCGAGTGATAGCCCCGCACCCGCTCGATATACTCGGCGTCGAACGAGCGATGGATGATGCGACCGGCGGCGCTGGAAGTGCAGGCCGCTTTCAGCGGGCAGGCGTTGCAACTGGCAGGAGCAGCGCGATACACCCAAACCCGCTCAGTGTATTTGACTGCCGCTCGCCGTAGCGGCTCACCCTGCGGGCACCGATACTCATCCCGCTCAGCGTCATAGATGAACCGTGAGGGGCCATAGTAAGGAGTGCGGTCCCAATCGGCCAGAGGCATGTACGCTCGAATGCCACTCTTCTCCAACTCCCTGATGTTCTCAGCCGTGGCGTAGGTGGTATCGGCCACCGCCCGCTCCGGCTTTACCTTCCAACGGAACCTCACCCGCCGCAACTGGTCGAGCATCGGCTCGTTCTCCATCACATCGGCGGGGGTAACCAGCGCGTGCAGGGTAATGCGAGCCTTCCCGCCATCGACGACATAATGATCGTGGTAGCCGAGGCTAGCTTTATGGCCTGTTGTCTTCATCAGCACAGCATCTGGGTCGATGGTGCTGATCGTCCGGTCGCTCTTGCGCTGATAACTGCCGCTGGCTGGCCGATCGGGGTCGAGGCGACACTGCTCCAGGAGATCCCAACGAGACCCTGGCTCTGGTGCTAGCGCTGGTGCTAGCGCTGGTACTTTCTCCTGAGGCAGAGCCGGAGACGCCTCAGGCTCTGCTGAAGCGATAGGCTCGATTGAGACGTTCGACGCAACTGGGGTAGATGGGATAGATGGGGTAGATGGGGTAGCTGGAACGAGGCAGACTGGGCTAAAGAGATCCACCAGGTGGCCATCCACCACCTCGCGCAAGCGCGGCATCAGCGAGTCCATGGCTGCATTGGCCCGGACCTTGGTGGCATCGAAGAACAGTTCCTTACCCCACACCAAACCCGCATCGATGCAGAGTTGCACAATATTCTCGAAGAAGCGGCGGAAAAGTGGCAACCCTAGTCGCTGGCGAATCTTTGTTAGGCTAGAGTGATCAGGGAGGGGCTCATCAAGATTGAAGCCGAGATACCAACGCACGGAGAGGCGATCGGCGGCCAGGCGCAACAACTGCCGTTCAGAGCGTAATCCCTCGAAGAACATGACCAGTTGGAGCTTGAAGAAGACTACCGGGTCAATGGAGGGTCGCCCACCCTGTGAGTAACAGTCCTTGACCAGATTTCGCACAAAACTCAGGTCAAGAGTATGATCCAGATGCCGATAGAAATGATCAGCAGGCACCAGGTCCTCAAGGGAGAGGCTGGGAACTGGTGTGAAAAGCCGAGCTTTTGTGCCCATCATGGCAAAGCACCCTCCTCCAGTTGGGAACAAACGAGAAGAGGATGACCTTACCACTACAGTCCTTACCCGTCAACCTCAGACAAGCCATTTTTCAACAGGCTCGTAACTTATTGGTGATTAGCGGCAATCTTCAGTTATTTTCAGCCAGTGTGAGTAATCCCTTGAGGCAACTTCCCATTCTATGCTGACGCCTTGGTGTATGCATTGCCGGTACCGTTGAAACGAGTTGGTTAAACATCGTAGGCGCCATTTGGAGAATTCGTCCACACTAACGATTGGTGCCCAGCTTTGAATCTTGCGTCCTCTGCTGCATTAGTCTCCCTGTTACTCCTGCGGCCAGGCTGAACAGGGCCACAATCAGCCCTGCCCAGGGCCAATTGAGCGCCCCCGCTTCGCTCATGCCCCCGGTCTTTGGCATGCCAGCGACAGCCCCGGCGCTCGTAGAAGGCTCGGATGGCGGAGGGACCATCGCGATGTTCTGAACATGGGTTACGCGCCCAAAGTCGCCAGGGGCTGAACCGTATGTCTCTCCGTTGCTGTGGTAAGCTGTGACGATGAGGGTAGCGGTCTCTTTGCTCGTATCCTCAAGGCAGCCTGGGAAGGTGGCGCTGAAGGTGCCATTGCCGCTCGCGTCGGCCTTGAAGCTGTTCTGCGAGCCGTTCGCCGCGCCCAGTGGGCGGTCTACCACCTTCAAGTTGGGTGGGAAAGTGAGGCGAGTGTACCAGACGGTGTACTGGCCGTTAGGCACGAGATTATGCAAGCTGCCGCTCACTGTGGACTGGCCGCCTGCACACCCGTAGCTCGTGTCACCGCCAGCAGATAGCCACTGCCGCATCGTAAAGCCTAGCGACTTGCCCATAGGATAAGGGCCCATCGGGTTTGGGCCGACGCCGAAGGGGTCGTGTTGTTGCGCGGCGCTGGAGCTATAGACCGGCTGGTCGAGAATGGCCGCGTTCTTGGCGTCGTCGGGGGTAATCCTGAACACCTGGTCCTGGGGAGCGCCCTCGTGCTTGACGAACACATCTTGCTCAGGTAGACCCATCGTTATGTGTGTGCCGAAGGGGAAGGTTGCCGTGCTGTACGATTGCTGGGCGGCCATCGTGACGGACGCCATGCCAAGGTTGAGAGCCATAGTCGCGCCTAGGGCGAATGTAAGTACCTTTTTCATCTTCTTTTCTCCTTTCGTGGTTGCCTGCCGGTGTTAGTGCTGGCAGGCTCATAAAAAATTGGGGAAGTCTCGCAGGACTGACTTACCCCTGCCTCACTTGACGGCGACTGCCACCACCATCTCGCAAGGCCCCTCGAAGCCGTTCGGCCCCTCAAACTGTCGAAGCTCCTGCTCGATCTCGGCCCAGGTCTCCTCCTGTTCGGCAGCGCTGAGGCTCGACATCATCTGGTGCAGCGCCCCGAACGACTCGTGCTCGAAGCGGACGCACTCGGCGGCTGAGGGCATGCGTAATGGAGCTGGGACCACGCGTGCCTGTGCGTCGCCGAAGCCCGCCTTCACATAGGCTTCCTCAATTACTCCGGGCTTACCCAGACTGAATGGGCCGGGCTGGCCGGGGAGCGGCGGGGGCAACTGGGCGCGCCTGCGTATGATAGAGATCGGAATGGAGAAGAACCTGTTGTTCTCTGGTGTCGAGTAGATGATGGCGGCGACTTTACCGCCCGGCTTGAGCGCTCGTCTCATGCCTGCCAACGCCCTCTGCTGGTCGGGGAAGTAGATC
>JBBSGN010000513.1:0-3227 GCA_038254085.1 Chloroflexia bacterium
CTTCCGCCCAGCCAACCCGGTAACGCGAGGTCAGGTCTCCAAGTTCGTAGTCAACGCCGCCAACTTCACAGAACCCATCCCCAATAGCCAGCAATCGTTCGAGGACGTGCCCAATGCTAACCCCTTCTGGCTCTACATAGAGAGGCTATCGGGCAGAGGCTACATCAGTGGCTACACCTGCGGCTCTCCCCCAGCAGGACCGTGTATCCCTCCCGCCAATCGCCCCTACTTCCTACCGGGCAACAACGTCACAAGGGGGCAATTAGCCAAGATAGACGCCAACGCCGCCAACTACACCGAGACACCCACAACCCAGACCTTCGAGGACGTGCCCTCCACCAGCCCCTTCTACACTTTCATAGAGCGGGTAGCCCTACACGGGGTAATCAGTGGCTACACCTGTGGCTCACCCCCAGCAGGACCGTGTATACCACCCGCTAATCGCCCTTACTTCCTCCCCTACAACAACGTGATGAGAGGGCAGACAGCCAAGATAGTAGCCAACACCTTCTATCCCAACTGCCAGACCCCTTCAAGACGCTAAACCCACCCGCATACGTAAGCAAGAAACAGACACCGAGACCCTGAAAGCTGGGCTCGGTGTCTGTTTCTTATCCACTTCTTCCCTTCTTACCAAAACTCCCCTCAAATTGCTCTCGAAAAAGTGTCCCGTTTTATCCTCCAAAAGGGATATAAATAGTAGATGCATCTTGGCAGCCGCCTGTTACGCAGCAGTCGGCTATAATTGGGTTCCGCTGGTGCCCCTATCTCTTCAGGAACGGTCCTCGACCGCCTCTGCTGCTCCATAAGGAGTGTAAACTATATCTTGCTTTGCGCTTATAACCTATAAACTTTACTAACCGAGGGGCCGAGCCTTCGAAGGAAGGCTTTGCAACCGTTGCCCGCAGATTTATCTGCCGGGCGCTCCCTCCCCATACAATCACACAACCACACAACCACACAACCACACAACCACACAACCACAGCCACCCAAGCGCAAAGCAAGCGGGCCAGCCGACCGCCCGTCCCCAAGCAAGGCAAAGCCAAGTCCCAGCGTAAGGGACTATAATAACCAACCAGTTGCGGTAAGCGACAGGGGCACTATCACCATCAGGTAAGCGGGTAGGGGCGTGATTCGCTACGGCCTTACTCACCTTACCCGAAAACCTAACTCAAAACTCAAAACTCACAATTACTGTTGCCAATCCCGCCCACTAGCCGTACAATACCCTATACTCTAAACCCCAGAGGTGAAACCAAATGACCACCAACCGGCAAGACCCACTCAGTCCTCAGTCCTCAGCACTCAATACTGACCAACAGAGATACCTCGAAGAACTGAGCGACTTCCTTCGCATCCCATCCGTTAGCACCCTCTCCCAGCACAAGCCCGACGTGCAACGCGCCGCCCAATGGGTAGCCGATGATCTGCGTCGCTCAGGCATGGAGAACGTGCGCGTTATAGAAACGAAGGGCCACCCACTCGTCTATGCCGATTGGCTCCACGTCCCCGGCCAACCCACCCTCCTCATCTACGGCCATTACGATGTGCAACCGCCCGACCCCCTCGACGAGTGGCAATCCCCGCCTTTCGAGCCGTCCCTTCGCAACGGCAATCTCTACGCTCGCGGCTCGGCTGACGACAAAGGGCAGGTCTTCGTCCATCTCAAATCGGTCGAAAAGCTGATGAAAGAGCACGGCTCACTCCCCATCAACGTGCGCTTCCTCATCGAGGGCGAAGAAGAGGTCGGCGGCGAGGCCATCGAAGAATACGTCAAAACCCACCCCAACGCGCTCACGTGCGATGCCGTGCTAATCAGTGACAGCCACATGTTCGCCGAGGGCCTCCCCGCCATAGACGTGGGCCTGCGCGGCATGGTCTACACCGAGATCACGGTCAACTCCGCCGCCCATGACCTCCATTCGGGCCAGTACGGCGGGGCCGCTCCCAACGCCATCAACGCCCTGTGCCACATCGTCGCCAGGCTCAAGGACGAGCAAGGCCGCATCCAGGCGCCCGGCTTCTACGATGATGTTCGCCCCATATCCGACGCCGAGCGGGCGCAGTGGGCCGCCCTCCCCTTCGACGAAGAAGAGTTCCGCAGGCACGAAGTCGGCTCGCCCGCTCTCACAGGCGAAGACGGCTACTCGGTGCTGGAGCGCATTTGGGCGCGCCCCACCCTCGATGCCAACGGCATCATCGGCGGCTTCACAGGCGACGGAGCCAAGACGGTCATCCCCGCCACCGCCCGGTGCAAGATCAGTATGCGTCTAGTCCCCGACCAGGAACCGGCCAAAATAGCCGATGCCTTCACGCGCTACCTGCGGGAGATTTGCCCACCCCATTCCACCGTCACCGTCAACGTCATACACGGAGCCGAGCCGGTACTCCTGCCCACCGACACGCCCTACATGCAGGCCGCCACCCGCGCCCTCGCCGAAATCTTTGGCAAAGACGCCATCTTTATGCGCTCCGGTGGCTCCATCCCTATCGTTTCCCTCTTCGGCAAGGTGCTTGGCGTGCCCTCCATCCTCATGGGCTTCGGCCTTCCCGACGACAACCTCCACGCCCCCAACGAGAAGATGAAACTCGACAATGTCTTCAAGGGCATAGACGCATCAGCCCGTTACATGGAATTGCTAAAGAGGTAGCTCTTGCCCGGAATGCCCACAAAATGCCAGATAAAGATCCACTATCTCTTTTATCTCTTTAGCCGACCCACTACCCCATGTCATTCTGAGCACATGACTAACTAAATTAGTTCAGGATAACGGCGGCGAAGTTTGATACGAGCATCAGAGGAAGTGAAGTGCCAATTGATAGTGACCACACTCCTATTGCGCCCACTACACCATGCATCGCACTCCGTAGCAAGAGTTTGTGCATCAGGTATGCGTCGGTTCAGGCATTGCCTACCTAAGAGCGCCTTTCAAAACTGGGTTGGGGCCAAGCACTTTGCTGACTGCACTGAGCGCAACCCGCGTAGCAACGTGGAAAGGCGAAGCGGTACTTTGATGAGTTTTGAAAGGCGCTCTTAGTTGGTGATGTACTCGGAATGACAAAGGCAAGAGGGTTCGTTGACCTCACCATAAGCGACTTTGCATCCACCCTGCTTGACATTGACTCTATCCAAAACGTACAATTGCCTCCCAGACAGCAAGGCAAATAGTCAATAAAGTTGCCTCTTCAATGAGTGTCATCGTATGAGCGCGCAACTTATAACCTC
>JBBSGN010000514.1:0-3221 GCA_038254085.1 Chloroflexia bacterium
AGAACTACAAAGCTATGCTCTCTTTAGCCGCTATTCTCCTCTGGTTGTGATTTTGAAAACACGCCCTAGAAGGTTTGGTGAACGTGCAGCTCTGGCGGGTGACGTTTTGGAGTTCCCTGCATTAGGGTCACAGCCCTCTGCGTCTTCCGCAATGCCAACCGCATCTTAGTCGTCGAATGCTATGATCTAATCAAGGAATAGACCTTCTACCGTCCGCTCGGAGGCGGTATCGGAACTATTATCAAAATGTGAGAGTGGAGGTTAATTCTTGTCTAACTCTACAGCCGCCAACCCAAAGATTACCACCTGCGACCCTGTAGAGGGGTATGCTCCGCAGGTTGGGCACTACGTAGTGCAGATGACCGAGGTACGCCGCCATCTCACCGAAGAGCTTGCGCAACTTAGCCAGGAACAGCTGGACTGGCACCCCGACGAGGAGACCGAGTCTATAGCCACTCTACTCCTGCATATTGATGCGGTAGAATGGTCGTGGATACACGAAGATATATTGGGCAGGCCGAGTGAAGAATATCCTGGCGAATGGTCGGAGGCAATGCCGATACGCTGTGACGTGCCGCAGGTAACGGGCAGGCCCGTCGAATGGTACATGGACAAACTGAACCGCACACGCGAGCGTACCCTGGAGATATTGAGAGGCTTCGCAGACACCGATCTGGCCCGGTTGGTAGGGGAGTCAGAGCCAGCCTCTGGTGAAGAAAAACGGAGCCGCCTATATACAATTGACTGGATAATCTGGCATCTAATCGAGCATGAGGCGGCGCACGTTGGGCAGATAGAGTTACTGAGGCGGATTGGGCCGCAACAGGCAGACAAGTCATAGGAGGTGAAATCTGTGGCATTAGCGCTGATAATTGAGGCTGACTCAATCCCTTTGGCTGTAGATGATGGTGCCGTGCGCGTGGGTGGCACGCGAATAACGTTGGATACGATAGTAGCAGCATTTGAGGGCGGCGCATCGGCAGAGGAGATAGTCAGCAAATATTCCTCGCTGCGTTTAGCCGATGTTTATTCAGTGATAGGCTATTATCTGCGCCACAGAACTGAAATACAGGCGTATTTACAACAGCGCGAGAAAGAGGCCGAGCGGCTACGCCAGCAGATCGAAACCCGCTGGCCTTCTGAAGGCCTGCGTGAGCGTCTATTAACCCGGCTTGTCGAACAAAGGCAGGAACAGAAGTAGCGACAAGATGCTCAGGCTAGCTGTGGACGAAGACTTCGACAATGACATACTGCGCACTCTGTTACGCCACAAGCCCGAATTGGATATATGGCGTATACAAGACGCAGGGCTTGCGGGTGCAAAGGACCCAACCATTCTCGAATGGGCAGCGCAAGCTGATAGGTTCTTGCTAACCCATGACGTAAACACCATGCCCAAACACGCTTATGAACGGGTTGCGAATGGGAGACATATGCCAGGAGTATTCGTCATCAGACAGACTGCACCATTTAGAGTTGTAGTCGAGGACATCTTACTGCTTATAGAAGCTAGCTACCCGAATGAGTGGGAAGGACAAATACGCTACATACCACTATGAACCTTCTCAAGTACAAACAGCAGACAACAGTAGAGAACCAGCCATGTTTTGCATCAATTGCAATACACGGCTTCCTTGGATTCCTCCACCGCCGTACTAGAAAGCAAAGATAGTAATATAAAGGGAGGCACACAAATGCCCGCTGTAGCAGACATATTCCAAACCCTCGAATACGGCCCCGCGCCCGAAGCCGCCAACCCCGGCCTCGACTGGATAGAGGCGCATCAGCCCTTTGGCCTCTTCATTGGCGGCGAGTGGCGCAAGCCGTCCAGGGGCGACTACTTCGACAGTACGAACCCGGCGACCGGCAAACCCCTGGCAAAGATCGCTAAGGGCACTGCCGCCGACGTGGGCACAGCCGTTGCCGCCGCCCGCAGCGCCTTCGAGGGTTGGAGCAAAACGCCGGGTCACGTGCGCGCCCGCTACCTGTACGCCATCGCCCGACATGCACAGAAGCATTCGCGCCTTCTGGCCGTGCTGGAGAGCATGGACAACGGCAAGAGCATCCGCGAGACCCGCGACATAGACATCCCGTTGGTGGCCCGCCACTTCTATTACCACGCGGGCTGGGCGCAACTGATGGAGCGAGAATTGCCGGGCATGGAGCCGCTCGGCGTGGTCGGGCAGATTATCCCCTGGAACTTCCCCATGCTCATGCTCGCCTGGAAGATCGCGCCCGCCATCGCTATGGGCAACACTGTAGTGCTGAAGCCCGCCAGCTACACGCCCATCACCGCGCTGGCCTTTGCAGAGATTTGCCAAGAGGTTGGGCTGCCACCGGGCGTGGTCAACATCGTCACTGGCGATGCTCGCGAGGCAGGGGAAGCAATGCTCACCCACCCGGACATCAACAAGATTGCATTTACCGGGTCAACCGACGTAGGCAGGCACATTCGCAAGGTCACAGCGGGCAGCGGCAAGCGCCTCTCCCTGGAACTCGGCGGCAAGTCACCCTTCATCGTCTTTGATGATTCGGACCTCGACAGCGTAGTGGAAGGCGTGGTAGATGCTATCTGGTTCAACCAGGGGCAGGTGTGCTGCGCCGGTTCGCGCCTGCTCGTGCAGGAGAACATCGAGGAGCGCCTGATAAAGAAGCTGCGGGACCGCATGGAGCGGCTTCGCATCGGCAACCCGCTCGATAAAGCGGTTGACATCGGCGCTATCGTCGCCCCTGTGCAGCTAGAGCAGATCAAGCGGCTGGTGGAGACAGGGCAGCAGGAGGGCGCTACCCTCTGGCAGCCATCGTGGTCCTGTCCCACCGAGGGCTGCTTCTTCCCGCCCACCCTCTTCACCGACGTATCGCCCGCATCTACCATAGCTCAGACCGAGATATTCGGCCCCGTGCTGGTCTCGATGACCTTCCGCACCCCGGAGGAGGCGGTGGCCCTCGCCAACAATACCCGCTACGGCCTGGCCGCCTCGGTATGGAGCGAGAATATCAACCTGGCACTCGATGTGGCCGCCAAACTGAAGGCAGGCACGGTCTGGATCAACAGCACCAATCTGTTCGATGCCGCCTCCGGCTTCGGCGGCTACCGCGAGAGCGGCTTCGGTCGCGAGGGCGGCAAAGAGGGCCTGTACGAGTACGTGAGGCCCACCTGGGAGTACCGAGTACCGAGTACCGAGTACCGAGTAGACGACACACAGACAACCGATAATGGG
>JBBSGN010000515.1:0-3210 GCA_038254085.1 Chloroflexia bacterium
ACAGGTTAGAAAAACTGTGCTATAATCTAACTATCAAAGACAATATAGCAGGTTATATGCGAATTGTCAAGAGGTAGCCGTAAAAGATCGTTTCGACCCGAAGGGGGCGAAGAGGCGAGGAAAGGAGAGAGCAGATGCTGGAATCATATGTTGAGGCGGCTTTGGCGCGGCAGCACGACCTGTTGCGCGAGGCCGAGGGCGAGCGGCTGGCTAGAGCGGCTTTGGCTGGCCGGAGGCAAATGGGGCTTCGCACACGTTCTATGGCCTGGTTGGGCGACCGTCTGATCGCCTCCGGTAGGCGCTTGCAAACCCGCTACGGGCCAATAGCATAGCATCAAGCAGCCCACCCGGAGCCGGAAGCAAAGATAGGAGAAGACAATGGAACTATTATTTGAAACATTATTTGTGCTGTTGGGGTTGGCTGTCCTAGACTTGGCCGCCCTCAAATGGGGCAAAGACAGCGTCGAAGATTTCAACGACCCGGAATGGGCGCGCCGGAGGGCATGGCGCGGTTTCGGCGGTCACTAATTTAACGCCGCTCGCCTAACGCCTAACATCCAGGTAGGGGCGGTTCGCAAACCGTCCCTACCTGGATACCGAACTATAGGAGGAATGATGGGCACCCAGACGACCAACGCTGAGGAACAGCTCTCCGATAGCTTACCTATCGCGTGCAATTTGCCGGAGCGAGAGCGATTTGTAAGGAGCCAAGAGGTATCTGCAAACATTTTCGCGGCCTCTGATCGGGCGGAAGAGCTAATGGACGGCTATGCTTTTCGTTTTCCGGGTAACGATGTATGGGCGAACAGCCTCTTGCAATTCGTCGTATCGGAGCGGGCCTGCTGCCCGTTCTTTACCTTCGAGCTTATCTTCGAGCCTAATGGTGGCACCATTTGGCTGAAGCTGCGTGGACCGGAGGGTGTGAAAGCATTCGTTCAGAGCATGGTGGCAGACTCGCGTTTGGTGTAAACTGTCAACACAATTTCCTATCTGGAGAAACGACCTTGGCAGATAGCCCAATCACAATCATGGCCGTCCACGCCCACCCGGACGACGAGGTGGTGTTCACAGGCGGCACTCTTGCCATGTACGCCAACCGAGGCGTCAAGACCGTGCTGGTCACAGCGACCAACGGCGAAGAGGGCGAGATACACGACCCCGACCTCGACCCCGAAGAGGCCCGTTCGCGCCTGGGCGATATACGTCGCGAAGAGCTTCGCCGCGCTGTCGAAATCTTGGGCATAGATCATTCCGAAGTGCTCAACTACCGTGATTCGGGCATGGCGGTCACGGACGCGAACAAGCAGGCCGCCAACTTTCACACCGCCGACCCCGAAGAGGCCACCTATAAACTGGTCGCCCTCATGCGCCGGTACAAGCCCCAGGTGATCATCACCTACGACGAAAATGGCTCCTAAGGCCACCCCGACCATATCGCTTGCAACCGCATTACCCACGCCGCTTTCGACAAATCAGGCGACCCCGACTACCACCCGGAGCTTGGCGAGCCATACCAACCGCTCAAGCTCTACTACGTCCACTGGCCCGAAGAAAACTGGCAGCGCGCCCGCGAGATGTACATCGAGCGTGGCCTAAAGTGGCCCTGGGACGACGAGGAGCAGAGAGCCGACGAAGACCCCGACCACGCCAGCACCGAGGAAGCCCTGGCCGGGCATCAGGAAGAGGCCGAAGAGGCTAAAGAGGATGCCAAGGGACCCGCCTACGTCCCGCCGCCCATCACCTTGCGCCTTGATGTGCGGGACTTCTCTCCACAGAAGCGCCAGGCAGCTGCCGTCCACCGCACCCAGTTCTCACCCGACGGCCCATTCCTCACCATGCCCGACGACATAGCCAACATCGCCTTCGGTGAGGAACATTACAGCCTGATCGAAAGCCGCATGCCCACCCCCGAACAAGAGCACGACCTCTTCGACGACCTAACTCTAACTCCTGCCCCTAACCCTTAACTATGAACCAACGGGTAACTTATACCTTATCCGGTGCCCTGGCAGGCGCCCGGCAAACGGTCCCGTTAGCCATCAGTGCTTTCGCCGTCGCAGTCGTGTTCGGGATACTCGCCCGCCAGGTTGGACTTAGCCTGCTTGCCTCCGGCTTAATGAGCGCGCTGGTCTTTGCCGGGGCTTCTCAGTTTATCGCCATCGGCCTTTGGGCTACCCCTTTACCCGTATTTATTATCATCTCCACCACGCTAATCGTTAACCTGCGCCATCTATTAATGGGCGCGGCCCTGCGCTCTTGGTTTTCGGGCCTGTCCGCGCCCAAAGCCTATAGCACTATCTTTTTTATGACTGATGAGAGCTGGCCGCTCGCCATCCGCGATTTCATGGCGGGTGGGCGCGACGCGGCTTTTATGCTGGGCAGCGGCCTGACCCTATTCCCCTGCTGGGTCGGTGGCACTGTAGTTGGCCGGTTCATCGGCACAGGCATCCAGAGCAAAGACCTGGCAACGTGGGCGCTTGACTTCATTTTCACTGCCCTTTTCACAGCCCTGCTGGTCTCTATGTGGCGCGGCAAGTCGGATATACTTCCCTGGGCAACAGCCGTCGTGGTGGCCCTTGCCGCGTCCCGTTGGCTCCCCGGCACCTGGTACATTTTACTGGGTGGTATCGCCGGTAGTCTCGTCGGCGCACTTCGGGATACCCGCAGCGCAGAACCTGGGTCGCAGGAACCCCAGCAGGAGCCGCAGTATGTCGAATGATGTCCTCGCCATCGCCACCATCCTCGGCATGGCCCTGGCCACTTATGCCACCCAGGCAGGTGGTCTGTGGCTGATGGGCCGTGTTACCCCCTCGCCCCGCATCGAGTCCTGGTTACGACATATCCCAGGCGCCGTGCTTATGTCCATAGTCGCCCCCGCTGCGCTGGCAAGCGGCCCAGCAGACGCAGCAGCCGCCCTCTTCACCGCCGTTGTCGCCGCCCGCACCCGTAACCTTCTCCTCTCGATTATGTTAGGCGTAGCTGCTGCCTGGGCGCTAAGGAGGGTCATGTAATTATAGGTTAGGGACCAGGGGACGGCTGTCTCACATGTCGTAGACTGGGCAGACCCTCGGCTATAGGCTACTGGCTTCTATCCCCATTTGTTATAATAGATTATGCTAAACTGGCAGGGGCCGGCCAGCGTAGATTATTTGGGAGACATGTTTGCTGTAATGCTATCAACATCATCGGGGCTGAAGGTACAGGTTGGGC
>JBBSGN010000516.1:0-3209 GCA_038254085.1 Chloroflexia bacterium
CTGTGCCTTCTGCCTTCTGCCTTCTGCTTACCACTGGTCACTTCCTACGGGGTTTGACAGCTTGGGAAGAAGGCGTTGCCCACTACCTTGGATGTCTGGCCTCTAGTGGCGGTGTTGTAGGGGAGGAACCATCGCCGTTGTTGTGGGTCGCATTTGCCTGCGGGAGGCGAGCCACAGTTATAGCCGCTAATTACCCCATGCAGCTTTACCCGCTCGATCCACACCCAGAAGGTGCTGCCGGGAGTAACGTCGGTGAAGGTCTGCTGGCCGCTGGGGATTGTCTCGTTGTAGTTGGCCACGCTCGACACTATCTTGGCTAGTTGGCCTCGCGTTACGTCGTTGCCCGGCAAGAACCATTGCCGGTGTAGAGAGTCGCACGCGCCTGCAGGTGGAACGCCACAGGTGTACCCGCTGATTATGCCGTGCATGGCTATACGCTCGACCCACACCCAGAAGGGGTCAGTGTTGAGCACGTCGGTGAAGGTTTGTTGAGAAGCGGGAATAGCCTCGGCATAGCCCGCGCTGTTAGAGACGATCTTGGCCGTCTGGCCTCTCGTGACGTTGTTGCCCGGCCTGAAGTATGGCTCACGCGAGGGATTGCAAGGCTCGCCCGGCCCGCCGCAGTGATAGCCACTGATTATGTCCCTGCACGCCAGACAGCGTATGTACGAATAGAACGGGTTAGTAGACGGCACGTCCTCGAAATTGAGAGTGCAGACGGTAGGAACGGGTGTGGCCGTTGGACCGCCCGGCGTCTGGGTTGGGAGGGGTGTGTTAGTCGGGGTTGGTGTATGGGTTGGGAGTGGCGTGTTGGTCGGCGGGGCCGGTGTGCTGGTCGGGCCAGAGCCGACGATGCGCTTAAGGGTGCCCGGCGAGTAACCACCGCCCTCCATGTACCATAGTGCGCCGTCTGGGCCGGTCTCTATGTCCATATTAGGGGCGACCCCCAGCACGACATTGGTGGCCGTTACGAAAGTGCGGGAGGGATCAAGGTAGAAATGCCGCAGCTTGCCGGTGTTGTAGGTCACCATGAACAGGCCGTTCTGCCACTGTGGTATCTGGCTGCCCGAATAGACGGTGATGCCGGTGGGCGCCTCGCAACACTGGGCTGAGGGCAGGTGCCAGAGGGGCGGAATGGTGTTGTAGACCGGGCTTGGATTGCCGTCGTCGCAGGGGTAGCTGGCTCGCCATCCGTAATTGTACCCGGCCTCGATGCGGTTCATCTCGTCGTCGCAACTTGGGCCGTTCTCGCTGGCGAATATCCTGCCCGGCGTAGGCGGGTCGAACACGAAGTCGAAGGTATTACGCAGGCCCATCACATACAGCGACGGGAGCGCGCCCGTTTGTGTGAAGACCGGGTTGTCAGGTGGGATAGTGCCGTCGGGGTTGATGCGATGCATCTTGCCGTTCTTGACCGTCACATCTTGCGAATTAGCAGCGTTGGCATTGTCCCCGATTGATATATAAAGCTTGCCGTCGGGGCCGAAGTGGATGTTACCGCCATTGTGGTTGGGGGCAGTCTGTGGCGAGGCGAATATGGTTACGGGGTTGGAGCCTACGCCGTTGTTCTCGGTGAAGTGGACCACACGGTTCTCGGTGGACGCGCAACCGGGACCGACCGCGCAGGTATAATAGACGTAGATGTAATGGTTGGAGTTGAAGTTGGGGTCTATGGCTATGCCGAGCAGCCCACGCTCTCCGCCGCTGTCGGCATTGAAAGTTATAACGGGGTCAGTTTGGAGCGTGCCATTGGTAAAGAGGCGCACGGCTCCCGTCTTTTCGGTATAGAAGAGTCGCCCACTAGGATCGAAGGCCATGGCGATTGGCAGGTTCATATTTGGTAGCACCGTCTCTATAGAAGCGCCAGGCGGCAAAGACTCGGTGCCGTCCGCTGGAGCAGCCAGCGCGGCATTGACGGCCAACGGCCCCGCGCTCGATGCCCGCAACGTGCCAATCGCCGACATAGCAAAGAGCGCCAATCCGATTAAAGCAGATATAGTTATGAAGAGAGGCTGGAAAGACCGAGTTTTCACACAAAGTGCCTCGCTAGAAGAAAGTTGTTTGTGGATGACCGACTACCGACTACTTTCGCCTGCCGCGCTCCCCGCGATGAAGCCGTCCAGGATGGTGCGTTGGCTGGCATAGCACTGCTTCAGGCCCCAGGCGTCCAGGAGTGCCAAGAGTATCGCTCCGCCTGCCACTATTACGTCGGCGCGGTCATGGGGCACACCGAGCATAACGCGCTCATCGAGGCCCGTGACCGACATGCGGTCCACGAACTGCATCAGCCAACCGCGCTCGAACGGCGAGTCTTGACCGTCTAAGCCGCGCACTGCGGCCAGCACCGAGGCTGTGCCGCCTATCACCACCGCTACTTGGGGCTTCGGTTGCAGCAGCATAGCCTGCGGCGTCAACTCGACCAACAGCGCCGACATGATGGGCATCATAGCGCCAGGGGGCGCGGCGGCGTCCAATCCGAAGTGGGACATGAGTGTGCGGCTGCCAACCCTGATGCTCTTTACTGCCTGGGGCATAACCGTACCCGATTCGCCAACCGACAGGTCGGTACTGCCCCCGCCGATGTCTATTACACCCAGGTACGCGCCCTGGCCGGCGTATGTCCCTGCTACCGCCTGCCAGCCGAGAGCGGCCTCTTCCTTGCCGGTGATCACGGTGACAGGGATGCCAAGCACGCGCTCGAGCGGCCCGGTAAGGTTGGCGCTGTTGGCGGCGGCACGCACCGCTTCGGTAGCCACTACGCCAATTAGGTTGGCATGGCGCGCCCTTGCATCGAGGGCGAAATCGCGGGCGGCAACCAGCGTGTCCCTGATCGCCTCGGTGGACAGGTCCGACGCCTGCCCGGACAACATCTCGTATCTGGCAAGGCGCGTTACAGCCTCCCGCCGCTCCAGCGCGACGATATTCCCGTCCGGCTCGCGCCTTGCGATGAGCAGCCTGGTCGAATTGGACCCTATCCCTATAGCCGCCACCAACCCCGCCACAGTACCCACCATAAGCCAACCTCCTGAAGACGTGTCTATTGTAGCACAGAGTAATCATTTAGGGCGACGAAGGACGAAGGACGATATTAGTGGTCGTTACTCAGTAATCGTCCTTCGTCCTTCGTCCAAGCGCGCTTGACACGTGTCTGGCTGTATGGTAATATTACGTGGCGAATCGTGGAGGCGTGGTGTAGCGGCCTAACATGC
>JBBSGN010000517.1:0-3205 GCA_038254085.1 Chloroflexia bacterium
AGGGGGGCGGAGAGCGTGTCGCTGTTCTATCTCAAGGATAACGCGGCGGCGGGACGAGTGTATGACAAGCTGGGCTTCCGCGAGGCGGGTGAATGGCTTCTCGCGCCACTGGGCATGGGGGTAATGTTCGGTCCGCTGCTGGGGATGGGGAGTCGTTAGGGGACGAGGGACGAGGGACGAGGGACAACCGACAAAGGCAGCTATCAGCTTTATCGGTAGTCGGTAGTCGGTAGTCGGTAGTCGGTAGTCGGTAGTCCGTGCAGCCAAGCGGCTTTTTGTGTTACTATTAGGGGGCGCGTATAGAACCCAGCTCTTTCGGTAATCAGGACAGGAGGAAAGTTGTAATTGAGCAGTAGAGCAGGCAAGCAACCAGCCGCCAGGCAGGGCGGGCAGAAGCAGAAGCAACAACAGAGACAACAGCAGGCGCAAGCGCAGACTCAGCACCGGCCTAAGACGCCAGGCAATAGCGCCCAGGCGCAGGCTCAGGTGGTCATGGACCAGGAGGCCAAGCGGGACGCGCGGATGCAAAGGCAGGCCACCGCTAGGGCCGAAGCAGCGCGGCGCAGGCGGGCAAAGAACATTCGCAATTACGGTATCGTGGCGGCGATTGTGCTGGCCTTTGTGGGCGTTGGGGCTTACCTGATGGTGCGGGAGGCCAACAAGCCGGGCCAGTTGGTAGACGAGATGGGCATCCGCAATCATATACAACCGGGCGAGAACCATGCGCCGTACACGACCGACCCTCCTACATCTGGGCCGCACGTAGGCACTGTGCCTGCGTGGAAGGTCTATTCGGAGCCGATAACGAAGGAGTTGCAGGTGCATGGTCTTGAGGACGGGGGTGTGGTGATCAACTACAAGCCCGACCTGGACAAGGCCACCGTGCAGAAGCTCACGGACCTTGCTAACGTCTACTACCAGAACGCCTGCCCGAATAACCAGGTGATCTTGTCTCCCTATCCGGGGCTGGACCACCCGATTGTGCTGACGGCCTGGCGGCGGATAGACCGCCTCGACAGCTTCGATGTGACGCAGATCAAGCGGTTCACGGACGAGTATGTGGGGTGGGACCACCACGAAGGCAACGAGGGCAATCGGGTAAAATGCCCGTAGAGCAGGTTGGCATAAAAGCACAAAGCCTGTCGAGTTACGACAGGCTTTGTGCTTTTATGCGCTTCTATATACAGGCCGTCAGGCGCTCTCTTCCAGTTCGGCGTCGGGGTCTTCCTTAGCGGGGGAGGTGAGGGCGGGAGGCGATTCGCGCTCGTAGTTGCGGTCGGCGCGGTCGGCGCGGGTGAGGAGCATGGGGGTGCGGGTCCCCTCGATGGCGTCGCGGGTGATCACACACTTGCGGATGCTCTCCTGGGAGGGGATTTCGTACATCACGTCGAGGAGGGTCTCTTCAATAATGGTGCGCAGGCCGCGAGCACCGGTCTTTTGCTTGATGGCTCTGTCGGCGGCGGCTTCCAGGGCTTCATCCGTGAATTGCAGTTCGACCTTGTCCTGGGAGAAGAGCTTCTGGTACTGCTTGATGACGGCGTTCTTCGGCTCGGTGAGTATCCGCACCAGCGAGGCTTTATCAAGTTGGTCGAGGGCGGTGATGACGGGGAGGCGACCTACGAATTCGGGGATGAGGCCGAACTTGAGGAGGTCTTCGGGTATGACGTGGGAGAGGAGGGCGGCTGCGTCCTTTTCACGGTCCTCGGGGCGACTGTTACGGGTGAAACCGAGGGTGTTGCCGCCGCCTATGCGCTTGGCGATGATCTCGTCCAGGCCCTCGAACGCGCCGCCGCAAATGAACAGGATGTTAGAGGTGTCCACCTGGATGAAGTCCTGGTGGGGGTGCTTGCGACCAGACTGGGGCGGGACGTTGGCGACGGTGCCCTCAATAATTTTGAGGAGCGCCTGCTGCACGCCTTCGCCCGACACGTCGCGGGTGATAGAAGGGTTATCGCCTTTGCGGGCGATCTTGTCTATCTCGTCTATGTAGACGATGCCCTTCTCGGCGCGAGCGATGTCGAGGTCGGCGGCCTGGAGGAGGCGCAGCAGGATGTTCTCCACGTCTTCGCCGACGTAACCGGCCTCGGTAAGGGCGGTGGCGTCGGCGATGGAAAAGGGCACGTCAAGTATCTTGGCGAGGGTCTGGGCGAGGAGGGTCTTACCGCAGCCGGTCGGCCCCAGGAGGAGGATATTGCTCTTCTGTAGCTCTACGTCCTCGCCCTTCATGCCGGTGACGATGCGCTTGTAGTGGTTGTAGACGGCTACGGAGAGGACCTTTTTGGAGCGGTCCTGGCCTATAACGTAGGCGTCCAGGAGCTCGGATATGCGCTTGGGCTTGGGAATCTGGCGGGCCAGGTTGAAGTCGGCCTTGTCGGACTTGATTTCGTCGTCTTCGTTGATGATCTCGCGGCACAGTTCCACGCATTCGTCGCAGATGTAGACCCCGCCTGGGCCTGCAATCAAGCGGCGCACGTCCTCCTGGCTCTTGCCGCAGAACGAGCAACGATATTGGGGCTTGCCGCTCCTGGGATTCGCCATACTTCCCTCCGTGTAATTAGTTTTGAGTACCGAGTTATGAGTACCAAGTAAGCTATGAGTGCTGTAGTTAGACGATACTCGGTACTCGGTACTTATCTTATGCTGCCAGCGATGAGATTGTCGGCGATGTTTTTGGCTTCTTCGTTGGCCGGGAGAGCGCCGGTGGTCTCGATCACTTCGTCAATAATGCCGTATTCGACGGCCTGGTATGCGTCCATGTAGATGTCGCGCTCGAAGTCGTGGGATATTTTCTCGAGCGTGTTGCCGGTATGCTGGGCCATGATGGTGCGTATGCGCGACTGTAGGCGTAGCAGTTCGCGGGCCTGGATTTCGATGTCAGGGGCCGCCGAGTAGGGTATGCCGCCCTGGGCGGGGTGCATGTGGATGGTGGCGTTGGGGAGGGCATATCGCTTGCCCTTGGCCCCGGCGCAGAGCAGGATGGTGCCCATGGAAGCCGCGAGGCCGACGCAGAGGGTGGTGACGTCGGGGCGGACGAACTGTATGGTGTCGTAGATTGCCAGGCCCGCCGTGACGACGCCGCCTGGGGACTGGATGTACAGCTGGATGTCGCGCTCAGGGTCTTCGTGGTCGAGGAAGAGGAGTTGGGCAACCACGGCGTTGGCTACCTGGTCGTCTATGGGCGTGCCGATAAAGATGATGCGGTCCC
>JBBSGN010000518.1:0-3204 GCA_038254085.1 Chloroflexia bacterium
AATAGAGGCAGCCTTCTACGGCGCAGACAATCATTTTGAGGCGTGCCCGGAAAGGGTCAAGACGTTGTTTGGTTTCATTACCGTAGTTCGCAGCACAGCCACCCGCAGCGGCTGTTAGATCGCCCGCGCCGAACGGGTCTGCGCTTGCAATCCGCATTGTCTTACGCGGATAGAGAAAGTAGTCAGCCAATTGGTACACGAGCGCATCATCGTTCAATAAGACAAATGCCCGGTCTTCCGGGCAAGCAGAGTGGGCTGTTTGCAACAGCCTTGGGTAAGTAACTGTTATAGGGCCTTCTTCTCTTTCGGAAGTGCTGATCGGCGTGCTGACCGAGGTATTGAGCAACGCATCAGGCCCCGGTGTTGCTGCCTCAGTTCGCCATTCGCCCAGCACAAAGTTCAGGGAGAAGACGCCCCATACAACGATTACGGCAAACGCGGCCACTGCTCGCACTATATAGCGTGGGCCAAGACGCCTCAATCGGCAAGCGTATGTTCCAAGCTGGGAAGCGTAGCTTTTAAGCATCGAATACCACTTTATAGCTTATTCTGATCGTTTGGTTTATTGCGTTGAACAGACCATAGGGCAGAGGCTCTAGCTCTTAATCCTGAGACAGGGAGCGCACAGGTTCTGTTACGCATTATCCGGTACAGAAGTGGCTGCTTGCAAGTGAATGCGCTATAAAATAGTACTTATTGGCCTATTAGCCTTGTTTTGCATCGAAGACCTTTCATGCCACCCACGCTACGGCGGCCCACGCTACGGCGGCCCACGCTTTGGCAATTAAGATACGATGATGGGCCATTGTCACACGCGAGGCACTCTCTATGTCCGAGTCGCACCCACTCACTATACTCTGCCTGGCTAGCTACGAGAAAGGGGCCGATTTTCTGCGCGAGTGCAAGCGGCAGGGCTGCCATGTGGTGCTGTTGACCATCGAGAAGCTCGCCGAGGCGGCCTGGCCCCGCGATAGCATTGACGAGCTTTTCCTGCTGCCCGATCTGTCGGACCGGCAATCCGTAATCTACGCCGTGAGCTACCTGGCCCGCACCCGCGCTATAGACCGCATTGTAGCCCTCGAAGACTACGATGTAGAGACGGCGGCCACTCTGCGCGAACACCTGCGCGTGCCCGGCATGGGCGATACCACCGCCCGCTACTTTCGTGACAAACTCGCAATGCGGGTGCAGGCCGAGGACAAGGGCATATTGGTGCCTCCCTTCGTGGCTGTTATCAACTACGACCGCATAGCCGAGTTCATGGAGCGCGTGCCCCCACCCTGGGTGCTCAAGCCGCGCTCCGAGGCGGCGGCGGTGGGCATACGCAAACTACAGCAGGCGGAGGAGTTGTGGCCGGTGTTGGACAGCCTGCGGGACCGCCAGTCCTATTTCGTGTTAGAGAAATACATCCCAGGCGATGTATACCATGTAGACGCCATCACTTATGAGCGCGAAGTGCTGTTCGCTGAGGTGCACAAGTACGCAACTCCGCCCCTCGACGTGGCGCACGAAGGCGGCCTCTTTGTCAGCCGAACCCTGCCGCGCGACAGCGAGGACGCACAGGCCATACGCGAACTGCACGCCGAAGTGCTAAACGCGCTCGGCTTCGTGCGCGGGGTAAGCCATACAGAGTTTATCAAGGGGCAAGATGGGCGGCTCTATTTCCTGGAGACGGCGGCGCGTGTTGGCGGCGCGTACATCGTCGAGCTTGTAGAGGCGGCCACCGGCCTCAACCTGTGGGCCGAATGGGCCACGATAGAGATCGCCGGAGGCGAACAGCCCTATCACCTGCCTCTGCACAGGCACGACTACGCGGGCATCGTCATCTCGCTGGCCCGGCAGGAACACCCCGATACAGGCGCGTACAACGACCCTGAGATCGTGTGGCGGCTAGACCGGGCCTCTCATGCGGGGCTTATCGTGGTCTCGCCCGACCCGGTGCGGGTAGAGCATTTGCTTGACGATTACAGCAGCCGTTTCTATGAAGACTTCTACGCCACGCAGCCTCCTCTGGATAAGCCTGCCAGTTGAGCGTTCACTGACCCCGACCACAGACCTAGTGCATCCTACACTCGCAGCCCGATGCTCCGCCGCCTGGCATATGGTACTATCTATCGCATACTGGCTATGTGTCTTATGATTAGCGTTTAACAGGAACAACCGGAGGCTGATATGGATTCGGCAATAAAGACTAGATTTACGGCACGCCCTTACGCGGGCGACAGCGATTTGCAGGCCATCTGCGACCTGCTCAACCTTTGTGATGAGATTGACCAACTGGACGAAGATTACATGACCATTGACGAGCTACGACTCCGGCTCAACGACCCCAACCTCGACAAAACGCGCGATATGCGCCTATGGGAAGACCAAGAAGGGCGCTTGGTGGGCTTCGGCCAGACCTGGATACCCAAGCAGGGCGAAGACCACACGGTCACGGGGCGGTTGATACTTCGCGTCCACCCGGACGCTCGTAATATGGGACTAGAAGACGAGATAATCGCCTGGGGAAGCGAGCGAGCGCGCGGAGTCGCCCAGGAGCGCGGGCTGCCTGCCGTACTGCATACCGGTTTGCATCTCAGTTCACCCGAGTATGTTGCTTACCGCAAACCCCTGCTGGAAAAGCATGGCTTCAAGCCGGTGCGCTACTTCTTCAAGATGGCCCGCCCCCTCAACGAGCCTATTCCCGAGCCGAAGTTCCCGGAAGGGTTCACGGTGCGCCACGCGCAGGGCGAGACCGATATGAAGCCCTGGGTCGAGATGTTCAATCAGTCGTTCGTTGACCACTGGAACTTCCACCCTATGAGCGTGGAGAGCCACAAGAACTGGCTGTCAAGCGCCAACTACCGCCCAGAGCGCAATCTGATCGCGCTTGCGCCGGACGGCACATTCGCGGCATTCTGCTTCTGCTGGATTGACCCCACTGACAACGCCCATCGCAATCGTAACGAGGGCTGGATTGACGTGCTCGGCACGCGGCGCGGCTTCCGCAAGATCGGTCTGGGTAAGGCTATGCTGCTAGCCGGGATGCGTAAACTGCACGAGGACGGTGCTGACGCCGCCGTGCTTGGCGTAGACGCCGAGAACCCCACCGGCGCTCTTGGCCTCTACGAGTCGGTAGGCTTCCAGAAGGTAAATAGCAGCGCCGTTTATGAGAAGTGACTGTAGACGGGGACTACGGACAACGGACTACGGACAACGGAC
>JBBSGN010000519.1:0-3203 GCA_038254085.1 Chloroflexia bacterium
AACAGATCATCGAACTGGGCGCAAAACAGGTCGATAGCCTCAGCGGTAGGCTGAGTAGGTTTACGAGGGGTTGCCATTGTGCACCTCCCAAAGGGCGAGACACAGCTGCCTGGATAACATCTTCCTATAAGAATATGCTAAGAATAAGTGCAGCATTTTCTGTGCCCCGACCTGACCAACCAGCGATTAAGGCCAATGGATTATTTCGTGATGCGGTGTTTGAGCGGTTTAGAAGTCTTGGCTATACTGCCGAAGCTAGGATACTGAACGCCGCCGAATTTGGAGTTCCTCAGCACCGCCGACGCGAAAAGTTCTTCAAAGTAAGCCCCAGCCAACGGGTATGGCAAGGGATAGGCGTAGTGGAGAGTTAGCAACTTAACTAGGCGGTCATACTCCGCAGGCAGAAGCGCGCTAGGAAGAAGTGGAACGTGGGAATCCATTAGCGATCTTGGGTAAAGAAAGAGAGGTCTTTGCCGTATAAATCGGCTAAAGCTCCAAGTTCAATAACGTCGAGACGGCGTTCTCCCGACTCGCACTTGGAGATGAAAGACTGCGGCTTGCCCAGTCTTTTTGCGGCTTCGGCTTGCGTTAGCCCTGCTGATTTGCGAGCTTGCTTCAGCCTCTTTTTCAGTCTTTCGTAAGCTGAACCGTATTTTGGCTCTAAGGTTGTCATGCACTTAACATATCCTAATCTTGGATAAATCCCAAAACGGGATATTCCCCCTTCATCCCTTCTTCTCACCGGAGAAATAAAAAGAAGGAGCGGCGCCTGCTGCTCCTTCTTTTGCTTCCCTGAAAGGGGATTGTTACTCTTTCCCATCCCCCGCGCCCGCACCGGAAAGCTCAGGTTCGAGGTCTTCGGTCTTTTCGGCCTTCTTGCGGCCCTTTGAACTATCACTCTTCCTTGTTGGCGCGTTGGCCTCTTCGTACTCGGCTTGCGAGTTGAGCTTGAGGAGATCGTCCTCGACGGTCACGTGGACCGAGGTGTCGGGCTGGAAGCGCTGCTCTAGCATACCCTCGGCCAGTGGGTCTTCGATCAGGTTCTGGATTATGCGGCGTAACGGCCTGGCTCCGTAGTTGTGGTCGTAGCCCCGGTTAGCCAGCAATTCCATTGCCTCGTCGGTGACGTTTAGCTCCATGTTCTGCTCTTTCAGTTGGGACCGAACGCGGGTCAGCATGAGGTCTGCGATCTGGCGGATGTGGGCGGTGTTGAGCGAGTGGAACACTATCACCGCGTCGAGGCGATTCAGGAACTCGGGGCGGAAAGTCTTCTTTAGCTCCGCCAGCACTTTGTCCTTCATCGTCTCGTACTCGCGGGCGGCGGTCTTGACCTCGTCCTGGCGCACGGTAAAGCCGAGCGTTACGTCACGGTTGATGATGTCAGCTCCCACGTTGGAGGTCATGATAATGATGGTGTTACGGAAGTCTACTTTACGACCTTTCGCGTCCGACAGCGTGCCGTCCTCCATGATCTGCAGCAGCATGTTGAACGCTTCGGGGTGGGCCTTCTCGATCTCGTCAAGGAGGATCACCGAGTAGCTCTTGCGGCGCACAGCCTCGGTAAGTTGGCCGCCCTCCTCGTAACCTACGTAGCCCGGAGGTGAGCCTACCAGCCGCGAGACATTATGCCGCTCCATAAACTCGGACATATCTATCTTGATAAGTGCGTCCTCTGAGCCGAACATGAACTCGGCCAGTGCCTTCGCAAGCTCGGTCTTGCCAACACCCGTCGGCCCCAGGAAGATGAACGAGCCGATTGGCCGCTTGGGGTCTTTGAGGCCCGCGCGGGCCCGGCGGACGGCTTTGGCGAGATTTGTGACCGCCTCGTCCTGGCCGATGACGCGGCTGTGCAATTCGGATTCCATTTGCAGCAGGCGCTCTGATTCCTCGCCCGCGATGCGCGTGAGGGGGATGCCGGTCCACATTGCGACCACCTGGGCTATATCCTCTTCGGTTACGTAAGGCACGTCGGCGCTCTTCTCGGTCTGGAAGCCTTCCTCCATCTTGGAGATGCGCTCACGAAGCTGTTGCTCGCGCTCACGCAGGTCGGCGGCTCGTTCGTAGTCCTCGGAGGCTACCAGGCTCTCTTTCTCCTTGGAGATTTCGTTTAGCTCCTGCATCGCCTCGCGCAGGCCGGTTGGTTGGACGGCCCGATACAGGCGCACTCGGCTGGACGCCTCGTCCACTAGGTCAATGGCCTTATCGGGGAGGAAGCGGTCTGTGACGTAGCGGGCAGCCAGGCTGGAGGCAGCCTTGAGCGCTTCGTCGGTGATCTTCAGGTGGTGGTGGTCCTCGTAAAGCTGCACGATACCGCGCAGGATTTGCAACGTCTCTTCCTGGCTCGGCTCGTCTACCTGGATCGGCTGGAAGCGTCGCTCAAGGGCAGCGTCGCGCTCGATGTACTTGCGGTACTCGTCGAGGGTGGTCGCGCCTATGGTCTGCAATTCACCACGCGAGAGGGCGGGCTTGAGGATGTTGGCGGCGTCCACCGCGCCCTCCGCCGCGCCCGCGCCCACCAGAGTGTGTAGCTCGTCTATGAAGAGGATAGCGCCTGTATCTTTTATCTCGGCGACCACCTTCTTCAGGCGCTCCTCAAACTCGCCGCGATACTTGGTGCCCGCGACCAACGCGCCCATATCGAGGGCCAGCACGCGCTTACCCTGCAACGTCTCGGGCACGTCGTTGTCCACGATGCGCTGGGCGAGGCCCTCCACAATGGCGGTCTTGCCGACGCCCGGTTCGCCGATCAGGGCGGGGTTGTTCTTGGTGCGGCGCGACAATATCTGTATGACGCGCTCGATCTCTTTCTGGCGGCCAATCAACGGCCCCAGCTTGCCTGCGGCTGCCGCTGCGGTGAGGTCCATGCCGAGGGCGTCCACGTAGGGGGTCTTGCTCGTGGCCTTGCCGCTTGCGCCCGAATAGCCACTGTTGTTCTTTACCACCTCAATGACCTGGGCACGCACCTTTTCGAGGGAGACGCCCAGGCTCTCTAGCACCCCAGCCGCAATACCCTCCCCCTCGCGGACAAGGCCAAGCAGACGGTGCTCGGTGCCGATGTAGTGGTGGTTGAGGCGGCGGGCTTCGTCCACTGCCAGTTCTATCACTCGCTTGGCTCTGGGCGTTAGACCTATCTCTCCCATTACCATGCGGTCCCCTCTCCCTATTATAAACTCTACAGCCGAGCGTACTTTGGTTAGCTCTAT
>JBBSGN010000520.1:0-3198 GCA_038254085.1 Chloroflexia bacterium
AACACCGACTACTGACTACCAAACTGGTCACTTCCCCCTATATGTGGTATAATCGCAGATAGCGTGGGAAGTAGCGGCTGTGGATAAGTCCGGCCTTGTACCGCGCCTTTGCATAAACCTTTCTGCTCCGTGCCGTGCCGGGGGACTCACACCTCCCCGCTCAACGATACCGGCGTGGGGCAAGCCCATAGAGAGGAGGTGTGACAACATGGACCTGCGCGACTACGAGCTGATGTATATAGTGCGCCCGACCGTCCCCGAAGACCAGTTTAACGGGGTTACAGAACGGGTTGACACAATGATAACCAACCTCGGCGGCGAAGCTGGCGAAAAGCAGCCCTGGGGCAAGAGACGTTTGGCTTACCCGATAGAAAAGCACGAAGACGGATACTACATCGTCGAGAAGGTTAAGCTCAATCCGGCAAGCACGGGCGACCTGGAAGAGCAACTTCGCATATACGACGATGTAATTCGCCATATCCTTGTGCTTCCCGGAGAGTGAGTAAGAGTGAGTTATTAGTTGTTAGAGGAGGCCGCAGATGGCACGGGGCTTGAACAAGGTACTTCTTATCGGCAACCTGGGCAAAGACCCGGAGATGAAATATACGCAGCAGGGCACGCCTGTCACCACATTCTCGATGGCCGTGAGCCGCACCTGGAAGTCGCCCGATGGGCAAGTGAAAGACGAGACCGAATGGTTCAGAGTAGTCGCATGGCAGAAGCTTGCCGAAACCTGCAACGAATATCTGCATAAAGGCAGCAAGGTCTACATCGAGGGCCGTTTGCAGACTCGCGAATGGACAGGCCAGGACGGCCAAACGGGCAAGACCACCGAGGTGATCGCTAACGAAATGCTGCTTCTCGACAGCCGCCAGGGCGGGCCTTCTGGCCCTCCGGGTGCGGGTGGTTATGCGGGTGGCTCCGGTGGTGGCTCAAACGAAGAGCGCCCATCGCGTCCCGGTCCAGCCCCGCAACCCTCATACGACGAAGAATCTGATATGGATGTTGACGACATCCCGTTTTAGTCCGGGTATTGGGTATCAGGTGTTGGGTATTAGGAACTTAACTAACACTCAACACCTGATACCCAACACCCAACACAAAAGGATGGAATAATGGCAGATCAAACGGATAACACGGATGTAAATCAGGGCGGGCAGGCGGCGCCCGAAGCCCCGCCTCGCCCCCAACCACAACCCCAAACCCAGCCGGGGCCTGGTGGCCCTCCTCGGCCCTACGAAGGGGGGTCCCGCCCACCAGGGCAAGGTTACGGCGGCGGTGGCGGTCCGCGCTTCGGCGGCGGCTCAGGCGGCGGACAGGGCGGCTATCGCAGCGGCCCGCGCCAGGGAGGACCCGGTGGGCGCAGCGGTCCCGGCGGAAGAGGCGGGCCGGGTGCGCGTGGCGGCCCAGGCGGGCGCTCGCGCGACCGCTATGTGCCACGCCGCAAGGTCTGCGGCTTCTGCGTAGACAAAGTCCAGTACATTGACTACAAGGATGTGCCCCGACTTCGCAAGTACCTGTCCGACCGCGCCAAGATCGAGCCGCGTCGCAAGACGGGCACCTGCGCCCGCCACCAGCGTGCCCTCAGCACCGCCCTCAAGCGTGCCCGCCACATGGCCCTCTTGCCCTACGTAGGTCCCCACTCTCGCTAGAAGGAGTTTGAACGTAAAACGTAAAACGTGAGACAATCTCTTACGCCTTACGTTTCACGTTTTACGCATTACGAGTCCATGGCTAAAAAGAAAAAGCTTCAATCCACAGCACCGGTTGCTATGACGCGCGGCCAACTTTCCAGGGCGGCGCGCGAGCGCCACCGGATAAAGAACCTGTACACCGCAGGCATCGCGATTGCCGCGCTGGTCGTGCTGGTTTTGGGTCTGGCGATTGTTACTACCTTTATCATCAAGCCCAACACGGTCGTCGCAAGCGTCAACGGCGTCAACGTTACCCGCGCTACTTATAACAAGCTGCGCCGATGGGACCTGTTTCAGCAGATTCAAAACGAGGCGATCCAGCAGCAGTTCGGCCAGCAAAGCGGCGGCACGACCGCATCCTCCGGCACCGACCAGCTTCAGGCCCAGTTGAAGACCGTAGACAATGACCCTGTAGACGAGTCGACCCTCAGCCAGATAGTGGACAACGAGGTGTTGCGCCAGAAAGCGGCCAGCGACTTCAGCGTCAACCCTTCCCAGGAGGACCTGAAGGCCTCGGCGCTCAAGGATTTCCTGCCGCAGCCCACGCCGCCCGCCACGCCCGAAACGCCCCAGGCGAGCGCCACCATAACCTCTACATCGCACATAACCCCCACCGCCACGTCCACCCCCACGCCCGGCCCACCAACCAAAACTCCTACAGCCACCTCCACGCTGCCTCCGGTGCCAGGCGCCCAGCAGACCGCAGAGTCTACTTACTCGCGTTACATGAGGGCTATCGGCCAACCGCCGTCGGCCAACGCCACCGACCAGATATGCGCGACCGGTTGCCCCGGCATCTCGGAGAGCGATTACCTCGGCATGATAATCGCCCCTCGCGTGCTGCGCGAAAAGGTGACAGACAAACTCGCCGCCACCAAGATTATGACCGATGTCGAGCAGATTCACGTGGCGCATATCCTCACCGACACACCCACCACCCAGAACGGCCCAGTCACGGACGATCCGGTAGGCGCAAAAAAGCTACACGATATGCTTGACAAGGGGGCCAACTTCGCCGAGCTTGCTAATAAGCAGTCAGCAGATCACCCGAAGGACGGCGACCTCGGCTGGTATCCAAAGGAGAATTCGGGCCTCCTGCCAGAATTCATAAATGCCGCCTGGACAATACCTACCGGCAAATACAGCGAACCCGTAAAGACATCGGCTGGATGGCACATCATCAAGGTGCTGGAACGCGATCCCAAGCGACCATTATCACAGGACAAAATAGACGCAGCGAAGAGCAAACTGTACGACGATTGGTTCGCCAAGGCCAAGACGGATTCGAAGATCACAGGTGTGCCCAGCCCCACGCCCATACCGACCCAGCCTGTTATCGTCGAGCCGACACACGCGCCCTCGCAGGGCACGCCCAACTCGGCGGGCACCCCGTCAAGCAAGGCTACCACTCCTATTACCAATACCGTGCCGCTCACCAACAACACCAGCACAACAAATAGCACCAGCGATGTCGGCACTACCCCTGCGGCTCGCCCGCCGGGAG
>JBBSGN010000521.1:0-3197 GCA_038254085.1 Chloroflexia bacterium
GTGCGGAATGTGGAGTGCGGAATGCGGAGTCGGGCACGTTGATGTTTGGTGTTTGGCGTTGCACGTTTCGCGTACCGATCTGGCGCTTGACCAGCGTAGCGAGGTCGGTTGTGGGGTGGGAGAGGGAGACAAGCAGGGCTGCTATTTCCGGGACTGTCGAGGGCGTGGTTGCGAGTTGGACCTGTATGGAGTCGAGGCGGCGGCGCAGATCGCTGGATTGGGCTTTGACGTTATCGGGCAGGAGGGCGATCTGGTCGTTGATGATTTGGAGCACGTCACGCAGGCTCTGGACGATGCCTGGGGGGAAAAGGGGCTTGTCGGGTAGCTCCAGGCAGCCTTGCTTGAGGGTGAGCAGGTAGCCGACCAGGTTGCCGCTGTCTACGGTGGAGATATATCTAGGCAGCAGAGGGTTGCCGGTTCGGGTGTCGTACCAGTTGTAGAAGTGGCCGTTGTACCGCTCCAACCCCTCCATGCTGACCAGGGTGCGGTCGAGGCGGGCCACCAATTCGGAGAGGGTCAGGTAACCGAGGTCGTGCGCCGAGAGGGTGGAGAGGAGTTGCAGGCCCAGGTTGGTGGGCGAAGTGCGGCGGGCCACTTCACCCTTTGGCTCCTCTTGGAAGTTGTCGGGGGCCAGCCAATGGTCGTCGGGGCCGACCAGGTCCTCGAAGTAGCGCCAACTCTTACGCGCTATTCGCCTCAAATAGAGTAGTTCGCCCTCGGTAGGTGCGTACACCTCCTGCACTACCGGCTTGCTTATCCAGTAGGCCACCAGGGGTGAGAGCGCCCATATTATTAGCAGCGGTGCGGCGATGATTAGCGCATCCGGCTTGACCGCGAGTATGACTATAGCCAGCAACAACGCGAGCGCGGGACTGTTCCACATGCGGCGCATGTACGCGGCAAGGGAACTGCCGAGGGTCTGCTGAGCCTCCTTCGCCGTCACCCATTCGAGCAGGTTCCTGCGCGTGACGTACATACGGACCAACGTGCGGGCTATCGCGTCGGACGCGAGGTAGGCGCGATTCACGAGAAAAGCGACGGCAAGGGCGAAGTGGGCCAGGTTGGTGCGAGCGTCGGCCTGCACAGCGGACAGATGGCGCGACCAGGGGGTGCCAGCAGGCTTGTGGAGGGCGGCGGTGAGCAGGTGGGCGTACACAGGGAAAGCCAGGGTCGCCAGGATACCGAGCGTCCAGAAGAGGCCACCGCCAGGCAGCACCGTCCAGGCCAGAGCAAGGAGGGCGACAGACGCGGGTGCGACCAGCGAGCGGCGCAGGTTGTCGGCTATCTTCCAACGGTTGATGGCGCTGAGAGTGTTTAGCTCACGGCCCGCCTTTGCAGGCGCCCAGGGGAGGAGCCACCCGAGGATTTGCCAGTCGCCCCGTATCCAGCGATGCTCGCGGGCGGCGTAGGCGTTGTGGCGCACCGGGAAGTCCTCGTAAAGCTCGATGTCGCTGGCGTAGCCGACGCGGGCATAAGCGCCTTCCAGCAGGTCGTGGCTGAGGAGGGTGTTGGAGGGGAAGCGGCTCTCGGTGGCCTCGTGGAAGGCGGCCACGTCGTAGATGCCCTTGCCGATATAGATGCCCTCGCCGAATAGGTCCTGGTAGGCGTCGGAGGTGGCGGTGGTGTAGGGGTCCACGCCCGTGTGCCCCGAATAGATGCGCGAGAAGAGGGATTTGCCCGCGCTCTCCCAGGTGGTGCTTACGCGGGGCTGGAGTATGCCGTAGCCCTGCACGACCGTGCGCTTCGTCGGATCAACCACGGCGCTGTTGAGTGGGTGCGCCAACGTGCCCACCAGCCGCCTCGCCGCGTCTTTCGGCAGGTCGGTGTCGGTGTCGAGGGTTATGATGTAGCGCGTGCCCGCGAGCATGGCGAGGTCGCCGACACAGGTGGTAAAGGGGTCCGAATGCGCGATGCGGAGTTCGGAATGCGGAATGTCCCTGATCTCATCAGATTCCGCATTCCGCATCGGCCCGTCGTCTGTCGTCTGTCGTCTGTCGTCTGTCGTCTGTCGCAGCAGGAGAGCATTGAAGTCGGCCAGCTTGCCGCGCTTGCGCTCCCAGCCCATCCAGACGCCTTCCGCCGGGTTCCACTGGCGCTTGCGGTGGAAGAGGTAGAAGCGGTCCTGGCCTGGGTAGCGGTTGTTCAACTCTCGGACCGAATGCGCAGCCTGGTCGAGGATGGCAGCGTCTTCGGGCATCGTCTCCGAGGGAGCGTCGGCGAAGTCCGAGAGGATAGCGAAGTAGAGGTGGGGGTCCTGGTTCGCCAGGTAAAGCACCTCTACGTGGCTGGCGAGGGCCAGCACGTCGTCGCGTGATCGCAGGAGGGTAGGGATAACCACAAAGGTGCGATACTCAGCCGGTATGCCCGCCGACAGGTCCAGCTTGGGCAGCACCCTGGGTGGGAGGAGCAGTGTGACAACCTGGTTGACCAGTTGCACGGCAAGCTCGCTGGCGGGCAGGAGGGCCAACACCAGTGCAACCACCTCCCAGAGCGCGGGCTGGCCGACGAAGGACGACAACGGAAGATCATGTAATCGAGGGACGAAGAGGAGCGCCACCAACATGAGGACGAAGGTAACAATAGCTGTCGAAAAGAGGTAAAGGGCGGTGGGGTGAGCGCGGAAGGTGCGGGAGAGGGTCTCGCCGAGGCGCGATTTGTAGCCGACTGTGGCCCGCAGACGCGCCCGGCCAGCCCGTTCCAGCAGGTAGCAGCCGACGTGAGCATGTCGCAGGTCGCCAGGGTTGGCGGTGACTGCCTGAGAAGCGAAGTCTATCGCCTGTGAGGCTACTTGCTCTTCGGACCACCCGGAGCGAAGGGACAGGCGCTCGACGATGTGACGATAGCGGTCGCGGGTGGCAAAGTTCATGAGCGGGTAGACGCCCGCCGGGTCCGAGCGGAGGATGCCTTCGGTGAAGCTGTTACGCTCGACAAACACGGACCAATCGCTGGCTGACACGGTACGCATACTGGTGACGGTGTTGCCGACCGACACCTGCACCGCCGCCTGGCGGCCGAACTCGGCCCTGATCGCCTCTTCGGGGTGGATGCCGATGCGGGCCTCGATCTGTTCGAGCCAGGCCAGCACGGGGGCTACGCGGGGACCACCCTCGCGCATACGCTGGGTGAAGCGGGCGATAAAGGTGGGTGTGAGCAGCTTGCCGTCGTTGAGCAGTGTGTCGAGTACCGAGTACCGAGTA
>JBBSGN010000522.1:0-3190 GCA_038254085.1 Chloroflexia bacterium
CCGCCATCAGTAGCCACCAGTAGTCCGGGAAGGTCCTTAGCAGCCAGTAAAGCAACTCAAGCCCCGCAAGCCCAAACAAGGCCGACAGCGCCAACTCCTTGAGATTGTCCAGCGTCCACCCGCCCAGCGTCTGCGTGGACAGGTGGTAGCGGTGAGGCAGCGTGTAACCCGTGTAGAAGTTGAGAGGCAGCGAAATGAGGGTGTACCCAACGCCCAGCACGACCCCGTACAGGGCCACCACAATCCAGGGGTTGATCGAAACTCCTTCTACAACCCGCCGCAGGCCGAGGGACCAACCCGCAGCCAGCAGCAGATAGACCAATAGGGCGCTTATACCCAGGTCCAAGAAGAAGAAGCGGCGTTGTATACCCGCGTATTGCCTGGCGAGGCGCTGCCGCTCAGGGTCGAGTCCCTCTTTGCCGCCGCCTGCTATAGTATCGGCGGGTGGATGCGCTACGGGTGGGCCTTCGGGAGATACGGGAGAGCTATCCACCGGGATTGCCGCGTTCATGGCCGTTGGAGGTGTGGCCGTTTACGCCACACCGGCAGCTTCTACTGCCCAGCGAGGGCTATCTGCCCGCCGCCAGTTGGTCACCCAGCCGCGCTGCACGATATAAGGGCGCTCGCCGTCACCGGAGGTTAAGGCCAACGCTTCGCGGGAGTACCATTCGACAGCCCCCTCCAATTCCTCGCCACTCTCCAGCTTTAGCGCCACCGGGTCCGTGCTCTGTTGGCTCTCTTTGAGGAACTGAGTGAAGAGCTTGCGATATGCCTCTCGCTTTGTCTTGAGGTCGTCAACAGGAACCCCGAAGAAATCGGCGAGTTTTTGCAGTGTAGCATCGTCCTCTCCCACGCGCCTATGCTTCACCTCAATGAAGTGAATGTCGCGCGCTGGCACACCGCTCCCCTCGGCTATCTCCCAGGGCGTAAGGCCGCCCTTGACGGCACGCAAATATCTAATGTAGTCGCTCAGGCTCATAAAGTTGGGTGTTGGGCGTTGGGTTTGGGGATTAGAACATGCCGCTAGTCCCCAACACCCAACACCCAATCAGAGTCCCCGATCCTCGTCCATGTGGTCCTTTTCGGGGGTTTTGGGTTGCCCGGCGCGGTCCGAGGCGACGCCTTCGTCCAGAGGTTGGTGCTGCTCTTCTCCTGTTTCGCTTTTGGCTGCCGCTCGCTTGCGAGTAGGCTTCTTGGCTGTTCCCTCAGTTCCGGCGGAGGCGTCTTGTTGAGGTTGCGTGGCCTGGGTCCCGCCCGCGTCGCCGTTGGCCGGTAAGCGCCGGTAATAGACTATAGCCAGCTTGCGTAGCACCACCTCTTCCTGGTCGCCGTTCAACTTGACGGTGATCGTATAGGGGGTGAAATCGGTTATTATGCCGTTGAACTGCTCGCTGTCGAACAGCTTAAAAGTGAAAGGAGCCGCCGTATCGCGCTGCTCGGCCAGGTAGGTGGCCTCGCGGTCTTCCTGGTCCTCGGGCCAGCGCCCGAAGCGCACTTTGTTGCCGGGGGCTATCTCCTCGGCCATAGCCCGCAGCCGCTTTATCCAGTCTTTAGCCTCCGGTCTTGTAAGGGTGGATATGCTTTTGCCGACTCGCTCTTCCAGTTGCTCCTGGCTTATATCCAGCCTGTTCGCCAGGCGCACCAACTCGTCCGACTGGCCCTCGGAGAGCGGGCCGGGAGGCGGGGGTAGCGGCCTGGAAGGCCGGGTGGCGCGGTTTGCGCCGCCTCGCTGTGGGGCGGGTGCTGAGGCGGATGGCTGGGCTTGGCCTTCGCCCTGGCGGGCCTGGGGAGAATGTGCCCCTTGTGACGCCACCGGAGTAGCTTGCTGGGGGATAGCCGTGTTGTTCGTGTTGTTATGCTGTATGGGCGTTGAAGGCGCGGCGCGATTCGCCCCATTGTCCACCGCCACCGGGGGCATTAAGGTTTGCTGCGGGCGCTCCACAGGTCGTGTCTGGTCTACGTTAGCGGTAGGTATGCTACTGGTAGGGGCAGGCTGCTGGACAGGCGGCGGGGGCGGCACCGAGCCTGCGGGCGGCATCAGGTCCTCCATCTGCACCCATAACGCTTTGGCGATCAGTTTAGCGTGCGGCAGAGGTATAGACTGGCGGCCCTCCTCGTAGTCGGCTATCAACCTGGACGGTATGCTGGCCCGCGCCGCTAACTGCGACACCGTCAACCCCTTTTTCTCTCTTATGCTTCGCAGCATGTTCATACTATAAGCTCCTGGCTATAAGCTCCTGGTCAAGACCTGTTATGTCGCTGTGCCCGATCATATCTCAACGTCGTCTCCTGCCCTCCGCGCTGGGCAGTTGTATGGAAGTGCGGCACTATTCCCCCTATTATACGCAAATGTGAAGCATAATGCGTACTGCGTATTGCGTAAACAATTCGATAAAAGCCATCTCGTAAATACCAAGCAGGTTAGAAACGAATCAACTCACCCTTGTCATTCCGAGCGAAGCGAGGAATGACAAGGGATAGCTGGTCGGCTAAAGGAATTGCGGTATTCATGTATCACGCACCACGCACCACGCACCACTCACAACTCGCAACTGGTCATTGGTCACTCGTTCTCATAGCCTGCTGGACGGCTTTGGCCTCTTCATCGGAGAGGGCGAGTTGAGATGTGCCGCCTTTTATCGGCTTGGCGTAGAAGCGAGTGTTAGTGCGGCTGTGCAGGCTGTTCACCACCACGCCGTCACCTCGTTTGTCGAGCAGGGCAAGGGCGAAGCTCTGGTCGCCGCCCGTTTCCTCGAAGGGGTTATAGCGCACCAGCCCGACGTACTGCACGCTGCGGGTTACGGAAGCATCCAGGCTGGTGAGGGCGCGGCGGAGCGTCTCCATCTCCTCGCGGGTGGCTTCTAAACGAGCGCCCTGGGCCGACACTAAATCGCCCAGCGACATCGAGGCCGTGCCCGCCCCGGCTCCCCTGGTGAGGGCGCGAAACTGCCGCTCGATACGCCCCAGGCGCAGCGTCTGCACAACCAACAACAGGCCCGCGACCACCGCCAACCCCAGTGCCGACCAACCTATCAAATCACCCGATGCCATTGGGCACAGCCTCCCATAACGACGAAATGCCAGGCAATTCTATATGATGGTCGTGTACTTGTCAACGAGTTGTGACTTGTGGGAGTGATGAAAAATGCAGAGAGGGAATAAAATAGATATATGGAACAAACCCAAAGAA
>JBBSGN010000523.1:0-3178 GCA_038254085.1 Chloroflexia bacterium
AGTTGCGGTAGCGGCTGAAGATCCTCGGGAAGGTAACCGATGGTCAGTGGTATAACCCCGTCTCGTGGCATCTCTAGCAGCTCTTCAAGACCGTCCGCCGAGATCGTCCTTTCACCCAGGACTGTGCTCTGCCACCCAAGGTCGGTTGAGGCGATACTACTGGCTCGCTGGGCGACAAAGTTGCCGCGGCCAGGTCGGGTATATATAAGGCCCTCAGCCACCAGTTGCGAGACTGCCCGCTGCACAGTGCCAGGCCCGGCACTGTGGCGCGACGTGAGCTCCCTAACCGAAGGTAGACGACTCTCGGGAGCTTGGGATTCAGCCAACTCCCGCAATTCTTGAGTAATGCGATCGAGTGTGTTATCGTTTGTCATGAAGAATCATAGTAACGTTACTCTAGAACTAGCGATAACGCAAGTTCTAATCTTCGCGGGCTTATGGTGTCCTAGTTTCTCGCTGCCGGCGCCGCGCGACCTTATTCCCAAATCTGACAGCACGGTTACCAACCTCACGCGTGTACTGATACCGGGACCTCTACTATTTTGGCTCCTCCCTAATTTCATCTTCACGAACGGACTTGTGAGTAGGACATCGAGTAGTTTAAGCCTTAGCAGGAGGAATGATGGATAGAGTTGGGGGAGAGGGTGCGGGGCAGGTAGAGTCGATCAGGAAAGTAGCCCTGGCCAGCTTTATAGGCACCACCATTGAGTGGTATGACTACTTCCTGTACGGTACTGCAGCGGCTCTGGTCTTCAACCAGTTGTTCTTCCCGAATGTTGAACCGCTCATTGGGACGCTGGCTGCTTTTGCCACATTCGCGGTCGGCTTCGTGGCTCGACCCTTGGGCGGTGCAATTTTTGGTCACTACGGTGACAGGATCGGCCGTAAGGCAATGCTGGTCTTAACGCTGCTGATGATGGGTATCGCAACGTTCCTCGTAGGTCTCTTGCCGACCTACGAAACCATCGGCATTTGGGCGCCGATTCTGCTAGTCGTGTTGCGCCTCGTACAGGGCTTTGGCGTCGGGGGGGAATGGGGGGGCGCTGTGCTGTTGGCGGTGGAGCATTCCCCCGATGGTAGACGGGGTTATTATGGGAGTTGGCCCCAGATGGGGGTTCCGGCAGGGCTTCTGCTCTCGACGGGGGTTTTCACCATATTTTCTAGTCTCTCGAATGAGCAGTTCCTGGCCTGGGGCTGGCGGGTGCCCTTCCTGCTAAGCATTCTCCTGGTAGCGGTGGGGCTGTACATCAGGCTGGCCATCCTGGAGACGCCGGCGTTCAGGCAGGTGCAGGAGACCCAGACTCAGGCCCGGGTACCTATAATAGATGTACTGCGCACTCGTCCAAAAGGTGTACTGCTGGTTATAGGTATGCGGATTGCTGAGAACGGCTCCTTCTTCATATTCAGCGTCTTTGTGCTGTCCTATGCCACCGAGCAATTGGGGTTGGCGAGGAGTATGGTCTTAACTGGGGTAATGATCGCCGCGGCCATTCAACTCTTCGCCGTTCCACTTTGGGGTGCACTCTCTGATAGAATCGGCCGACGGCCGGTATATATGGGGGGTGCGGTCTTCTCGCTGTTGTTCGCCTTCCCCTCCTTCTGGCTCATTAATACTCAGGCAACGATCTTGGTCTGGCTGGCTATCGTGCTGGCGCTCGCCGTCGGCCATGCTGCGATGTACGGTCCCCAGGCGGCCTTCCTCCCCGAGCTTTTCGGAACTCGCATTCGCTACAGTGGGATTGCCTTCAGCCGCGAGCTGGCATCGGTATTCGCGGGTGCTCTCTCGCCGTTTATCGCCACCGCGTTGCTAGCGTGGGCGGGCAATTACTGGCCGGTCGCTGTGTATCTGGCTGTGATGGCCCTCATAACCATAGTGGCGGTTTACCTGGCCCCAGAGACATTCCAGAGCGACATCGCCGAGGAGCAGCCAGAGGAACGTCAGCTCATTGCCGAGAAGCAAGAATAGGACTGCTGCAGAAGGAGGTCGAGATGAAGGTGGAGATCGTGGTTTTCGAGGGGTTCGACGAGCTGGATGCCATAGTACCTTTCGAGGTATTGCAGAGCGCCGCCCTTATCGACGGCGCCGACATAGAGGTCAAACTTGTCACCTTGAACGGGGCTGAAGAGGTCACCGCCGCCCACGGGCTGCGGGTTAGGCCTGATGGCCGGCTAGGTGAAAGGCCGGACGTACTGATCGTTCCCGGCGGCGGTTGGAACAACCACGCTCCTCAAGGCGCCTGGGCGGAGTTTCAACGTGGCGAGCTGCCAGCCGCCATCGCCCGACTGCACCAAGCCGGCGCTACGGTGGCGACGATTTGCACGGGTGCCATGCTGGCCTCCGCCGGAGGCTTGACCAAAAATCGTCCGGCAGTCACGCATCACCTGGCATTGAAAGAGCTGAGGGACATCGGCGCTGAGGTCGTCGAGGCCCGCGTTGTGGACGACGGGGACCTAGTGACAGCGGGCGGGGTCACCTCGGGACTGGATCTGGCGTTGTGGCTACTAGAGCGGCACTTCGGCCCCCGAATCGCTTCTGCGGTGGAGGGCAGGCTGGAGCACGAGCGCCGTGGAGTGGTTTGGCGACGCTCGGAGTAAGCACAAGCCTCAGTAGAGGGGTAGAGATGCAGTTTTCTAGAACATCCGCTACGGCTCCTCGGGCTTCCTCTCAGTCTCAGCGCCGATTGATAGATTTCGAAGATCGGTTTGGCGGTCATGCTCGGAGAGAGGTCGGGCGGACGATACGAGAAATTGTTCGGGCTCTCCGGAGGAAGCCGGGCGCGACGAGGCATGATTTTTCGGTCTTTGAAGACCTGGGGAGCTTCAGTCTGTCGCACCCACCCCACTCGGTTTTATGAGCATCGCTACAATACAAGGGAAAGTATATGAACGCGCCCGTCACCGTATCTGGGAGGTCGTTATGGAAAGTATGGAAAGGCTTGGCGGAGAGAACACAGGGAGGCCGACCTCGATCCGGAAGGTGATCGTAGCGTGCCTCATCGGCACCACCATCGAGTGGTACGACTTTTTTATCTACGGCACGGCAGCCGCACTGGTCTTCCCTGCCCTGTTCTTCCCGAGTTTCTCGCCCTTGGCGGGTACCCTGGCGTCCTTAGCCACATTCGCCGTCGGCTTCGTCGCCCGACCCTTAGGGGGCGTGATCTTCGGCCACTACGGCGAC
>JBBSGN010000524.1:0-3165 GCA_038254085.1 Chloroflexia bacterium
ACGAACCACTTGTTGTCAGGTGAGACTTTGGGGTCGTTGATCTCCATGCGCGACTTGTCGAAGTATTGCACGAGGCGCTTGCCCGAGCCGTCGGGCGCGTCGGTGTACTCTTCCATGCCCGCCTGGTTGGGCGCAGGCCCCCAGGTCCACGAGCGAGCGATGGCTTTGGCCGCGACAGGTTGGTCGTTGCGGGTCCATACACTCTCGAAGGCTGAATCGGCGAACGGCATGGAGGGGGGAAGGGCTTTTGCCGGTGCGGCGCGCAACGCTGGCGAAATGGGCATAAGGGCTAATGCCAGGGTTGCTATTGTGGAAAAGGTCGCCAGGTGCGCGGGTTTTACACTTCCGGTCATGCTGATACTTCTCTCCTATACGAATGGCTGGTATGCGGCAAGTACTATCAGTACTGCTATAGCTAATATAACTAACGTATTGTAGGGCAACTGGTTGTGCATACAGTTTACCATCAGGGGACAGGGCGCGCAAGAGAGTCGCGAGAGACCTATGGGTAGCGCAACAGCCTCTGATAGTCCTGAGGAGTGTCCACGTCCAAAGGGCGATCCTCTTCGGTGAAAGACACCCGGTAGACCATCTCAGGGTGATCGGCCACGATTTGGCGGCCTCCTGCGTCACCTTGCAACTTCAATAAATCCGGGAAGACCTGCCGGGCAAAAAGGGTAGGAGGGCCGGGTTGAGCGCCGTACACGGGGATGGTGATAGGCTTACCCTCCCGGAGATAGGCCGATATCAACTCTTCGATGATGCGAGGGCTAACGTAGGGTTGGTCGCCCAAAGTCACGATAGCCGCCTGCGTACCAGGGGAAAGAGCGTCTATTCCAGCCGCCAGCGAGGTCGCCATACCCTCTTCATAGCGCGTATTAGATACGCAACGAACGCCCAGCTCCGTTAGCTTGACGGTCATCTGTGGCAAGTCGGGGCGCACTACCACCACAACTTCATTTGGCTCCCACACCAGCACGCTTTGAATAGAATGCCATAGAATAGACCTGCCATCTCGTAAAGGCATGAGCAGTTTGGGTTGCTCGCCCATGCGTCGCCCTCGCCCAGCCGCGAGGATAATAACGGCTATGGAGTGGTCCGACAGGTTGAGCATGGTTTGGAAGGTGGTAACCGGTGATAGAAGAAATGAAAAGCGCCGAGAAGTTAGGGCACATGATATGTGGGCAGGCAGTAGATGTCAAGGGCACATTCTTCACGAGTTCCACTAACAATCGGGGGTTGAAACGCAAAGACGCAAAGACGCAAAGGAGGCGCGAAGAGTTTTATTGTTGAGGTTGTGGCTATGGAGAGCGCAGCCCGAGAGCCGCCAACCCCTCACCCGTCACCCTTTACTCATTCTCCGCGCGTTCTTTGATTGATGAAGTCTAATACAATCTTTCTTGGCGTTTAGAGAATCTCTCTTACCACAATTTACGAAGATTTTACATTAATCTGGCGCGCGCTTTACCGCCTGTCGTTATAGTAAGTAAATAGAGAACTTTGTTCGGAGGTACTCATATGACCAAGATGAAACTACGCTCGATTATGGCTTTCATGCTGGCGACGCTGCTGGTGGCGCCTATGGGCGCGGACGCTCGGCCTTCGACGGCCACTTCTACGCTTGCGGCCCCTCAGGTGGGGCAGGTGCAGCGCGATGTAACCTACTGCACCGCCGGTGGGGTGGCTCTCAAGATGGATATCTATTCACCCAAAGCGGCGGATAATAAGCCAGCGCCTGTGGCTGTCTATGCGCATGGCGGCGGCTGGACGAAGGGCGACAAGGGTGGAGGCGCGGGGACAATTGACATCCCTGAACTGGTCTCCAGAGGCTACCGGGTGGCCTCGGTGGACTACCGCCTCGCGCCCCAGTACAAGTTTCCGGCGCAGATCGAGGACGTGAAGTGCGCGATCCGCTATCTGCGCGCCAACGCCTCTACCTACAACCTCGACCCTAACCGCATTGGCGCGTGGGGCGGCAGCGCCGGTGGGCATCTGGTATCGCTGCTCGGCGTGACCGATGCAAGCGCAGGCTTCGAGGGCGCGGGAGGTTACGCAGACCAATCGAGCCGCGTGCAGGCGGTGGTAGACATGTTCGGGCCATCCGACCTGACCACCCCGGAGTTCGCGCAATTGCACAGTGACGTATTGCAGCAGGTGTTTGGCTCCCAGGACGCGGGCGTCCTGTCGAAGGCCAGCCCTATGACCTACATCTCGAAGGACGCCCCGCCCTTCCTGATCCTGCAAGGCGAACTGGACAAGGTCGTGCCGCCCGCCCAATCGCAGGAGCTTTACGACAGACTTAAGGCGGCGGGCGTGCCTGCCGAGCTAGTGATGGTCAAGAACGCTGGGCATGGGTTTGCGCCCACAGGCGGCGCAATCAGTCCGTCACGAACCCAGTTGACCAAGACGATAGCCGATTTCTTCGACCAGCACCTTCGCGCAGACGCGACACAAGGCGTGAGCGAAGCGGGGGCCCAGCCCGCACCCCTAAGTGCGCCTATCCAACAGCCCAATGCCCCAGGCTCGATAATCTTCCCCGCAACGGGCAAAAGCCTGGCTCCCCCCTTCCTGGATTATTGGAACACGCACGGCGGGTTGGCCCAGCAAGGCTATCCCATCACCAACGTGGTGCAGGAGAAGAGCGATACCGACGGCAAGACTTATACCGTACAGTATTTCGAGCGGGCCGTGTTCGAGTTGCATCCGGAGAACAAGCCGCCTTTCGACATATTACTGTCGCTGTTGGGCGACTTCCAATACAAGGAGAAGTATCCCAACGGCGCGTCGGGTCAGCAGCCCAACAATTCGCCCGGCTCTGCGTTGTTCACTCAGACTGGCAAGCGGGTGGGCGGGGTGTTCCTAGACTACTGGAAATCACACGGCGGGCTGATGCAGCAAGGCTACCCTATATCCGATGAGTTTACCGAGGCGTCCGACCTGAACGGCAAGTCGTATACGGTGCAGTACTTCGAGCGGGCCGTGTTCGAGTACCACCCAGAGAACCAGCCGCCTTATAACGTGCTGCTCTCGCAACTAGGCACGTTCCGCTACAGAGAGAAGTATGGTGGCGGAGGGCCTTCGCTGTCCGGAGCAAAGCCGAACATTATCTTTATACTCACAGACGACATGCGTTACGATGATGCCAACTATATGCCCCACCTGCAA
>JBBSGN010000525.1:0-3164 GCA_038254085.1 Chloroflexia bacterium
CGGTCTAATACCCGGAACTTGGTGTGGTCCGACGGGTGGCGCACAACGATGCGGTCCATCTGGCGGAGGTCTTCGTCGTCGAGACTGAGGAGGTCTACCGTCGCTTTGCCGCGCTGGTCGTATATCCTCCACAGGTTCTTGTGCCCTGGATTGGGCGTCTTTTGGGGCGACTCGGAGACTTTGATGGCGGGCAACCAACCTTCGATTTTGGATTTTGGATTTTGGATTTTGGATTTTGGCCCACACACGGCTACAAGTTTGTACACGCCGCCCAGGGCGGGGTCGCCTTGCGAGGTGATTAAGCGTGTGCCTACGCCGTATGCGAGCCGCTTGATGAGGCGGTCGGGGTCGAGGCCGTAGCGGGGGGCCTCGGCACCGATCTGGGTTATGATCTGCCAGATTACCAGTTCGTCCAGGTCGTTGGACAGCACGATAGAGGTGTCGGGGAAGCCCGCCGCGTTGAGCATCAAAGCGGCCTGGATGCTCAGGTAAGCCAGGTCGCCCGAATCGAGGCGTATCCCTACCGGCTCGTGCCCTTTGCGGCGCAGCTCCTCGAAGACGGTGATGGCGTTGGGGATGCCGCTTTCGAGCGTGTTGATGGTATCCACCAGCAGCAGGCAATCGTCCGGGTACACGTCGGCATAGGCCCGAAACGCCCCCAACTCGCCCAACCCCAGCGTCATAAAGACCTGCACCATGCTGTGCGCGTGTGTGCCCTTTGGCTGGAAGCCCAGCACCTGCGAGACCCCCACGTTGGAGCTAAAGTCGGCCCCGCCTATCAGCGCCGCTCGGGTGCCTGCGTTCGCGCCCTTGCCCTGCCCACGCCGCAGCCCAAACTCCAACAGCAGTTGCCCCCGCCCACTATCGCGTATGAGCGAGGCTTTGGTGGCGATCAGCGTCTGGTAATTCAGGTGGTTGAGCAGTGAGGTCTCAAGTATCTGGGCCATCGCCATAGGCCCCTCGACCACCGTGAGCGGCACGTTCGGGTGGACCACGCGCCCCTCCGGTATAGCCTTCATGCTGATGCCCCCAAAGTTACCGTTCTCGCGCAGCCACGCCAGAAAGTTCTCGTCGAACACGGGCGTGCCTGTCCTCCCCGTCTGCTCGCGCAGGTACTCTATGTCCTCATCACGGAACCGGGCCTGCGCCATCCAGTCGAGCAGCCATTGCAGGCCCGCGTTGATACAGTAACCGGCCTGGTGCGTGCCGTAATTGGGCGGTTGGCGGAAGTAGTGGTCGAACAGCACATGCTGCTCGTGCAGGCCCATGCGATAGTAGACCTGGGCCATAGTAAGTTGGTATTGGTCGGTGAAAAGTATGCCTTCCGCCGTTTGCCGCTCGGCTGGGTTCATATCTCCCCCCTATCTTATAGTCAAGAAACCCGCTCGCTCGGCAGCGGCCAGCATCTCTCGGATGTCGTCGTAAGTGGCATCGGTAACGGCCCCGAAACGCTCGAACAAGCCATGAGCCAACCGCTCGCGTGCCTCACGGTCGTCCGATATGGAGAGCAGCGCCGCCCGCAAATCGGCTTTGAGGCTGTCAGGCAGGTGGATGGCGGCGACCACAGGCTGGATGCTGGACGGGCCGAGAGTGTCTATCACCCGTAGCTGCTCGGTTAGCGAGGGGTCGTCGCGCAGCGCCACTTCAAGCACCTGCGAGTCGATTGCCGAAGCGTCTACCTGGCCGCAGCAGACCAGCCGAATCGATTCCTGGTGCCATCCGGCCTCCATCACCCTGCCGAAATAGCCGGACGTCTCACCCATCCGCACCAACTGATAGCGCGTTATCCCATACCCGGAATGCGAGTCGAGGTCGTTATAGGACCAGCTACGCCCACGCAAATCGGCGAACGATTGGAACGGGCTATCGCGCCGGACTATGACATCCGAATAATAGACCGGCCTACCCCGATACCTCTCGCCCCGCAATACGGGCGCGGCCAAAAGCTCTATTGGCGGCGGGTCTAGCTGGGTAAGTTGCACGTATGGCAGGCCGCAGATAAACCCAATGTCTACGTCCCCCGACGCAAACTGCCCGAACGACTCGCCTACCACCAGTTGCGTAACGCAACCCAACCTCTGCCCCACGTACTCCGCGATAAATTGGTAGACCGGAAATATGCTGGGCGCGAGGAAAGTGGCGAAGCGCAGGGGACGGTTGATCATATACAACTCTATTTTATCACAACCGATCTCTAGGCGGTGTTTTGGCGGTGCTCAGGGAAGCGAATCCCCGCGCTTGGCCGGGCCGCCGAAAGAGATAGCATCGAAGCCGTAACGCTCTCTAATCTGGTCAACGCTGACGTCCAGCCGGTGCTCGCGGTCCCGGCTGAAGAGCGGGCCGTCTTCCGCTTGCTGAGGATGGAGGGGCTGGGCTTCGCCATGTCCCGCGTCTGGCTCCTGGGCATATCGGGGAACATGCGACAGAGTGGCCGTGCCTACCCCTAGCAGGCGCACGATTTCCTTGCCCTCCCCCAAGCCTGTGCCTTTGGCCGCAACCTCCAGCAACTTGGCCGCAGCGCCATACACCGCCTGAGCCGAGGCGACAGGCACGGGCAGCGTGCAGCGCCGGGTGATAAGCCTGCCGAAGCCTGGCCCTTCCGGTCGCCAGATGCGTTGTTTGGGCAGAAGACGCAGCTTAATGTAGACGCAGCGCGCCTGAAAGCCCTCGCGCCTCAGCGTCCAGGCCACATGGTCGGCGAGCGGCCTCAACTGCGATTTTAGTTCGTCCAGGTCGCTCAAATCCTCGGCCAGCGTTATCTCTCGACTAATGGACTTGGGGTCGCCCGGTATCTCTACGGGGCTGTTGTCTATGCCGTTGGCGCGGCGCAAAAGGTTGTCCGCCTGTTCGGCCCCAAACACCCTTGCCAGCACACTTTGGCTGCGCATCGCCAACTGGCCGACGGTCTTTATGCCAAGTACGGCCAGAGCTTCGGCGGTGCGCGGGCCCACGCCGGGGAGAGCGCGCACTAGCAAAGGGGCCAGCGTGGCAGCTTCCTCGCCGTGCGGCACGATCACCAGGCCGTCCGGCTTGTCCAGGTCGGAAGCGATCTTCGCTACCAGCTTGCTCGATGCCAACCCCGCCGAGGCGGTAAGCCCCGTCTCCTGTCGAATCCGGGTCTTCAAACGCTCGGCTACCAGGTAGATGCGGCCCGCCGCCACCTC
>JBBSGN010000526.1:0-3160 GCA_038254085.1 Chloroflexia bacterium
CGACCGACGACCGACTACCGATGACGAGAATAACAAGCTATACGCCGTCGGTCGTCGGTCGTCGGTCGTCCGTCCATCGCGCTTGCCCGCCCATGGACGCTGTGATATAATGCGCCAGGTCATCCGCGCGAAGGCCGAGGACCGTACCACACCGCTCGATAATATAGCGCCCGCATCACTAGATTTCAGAAGGGGGCCGACAGATGAAGGTCAGCGAGATAATGATTGATAAGCCTCCCGTGGTCACACGCGAGGACTCCATTTCGCGGGCAGCCCGCTTGATAGACGAACTGCACACTTCGCTCGTGCCCGTAGTGGACAGCCAGGAGGGCAAGCACGTCGTGGGGGTGATCATGGACAAGGACGTGATGCGCTGCACCGCGTCCGGCAATAACCCCCAGCAATGCCACGTCAAGGACTACATGGGCAACAGCTACGAGACCGTCCATGTAGAGGCCGACGTAGAGAGCGCGCTTGCCGAAGTCCCGTCCGAAGCCAATGAGCCGAAGGGCGACACCGGCTCAGGCGCGGCGGGCGGCGACACCGAGGGCGGGTTGATGGGCAGGAGGCCAATCGTCGTCGTAGACGACCAGCGGCGCGTGGTGGGCCTGATCACGCGCCCACACTTGGCGATGGATATCGCCAAGCTGCAATCGGGGCAGGACGTGTCGGGCCGCACCGAGTCGATGCAGCTAGTCTGGCGGTGCACCGACTGCGGCTACCTCCTTACCAGGGCCGAGCAACTCCCCGACTCGTGCCCCGACTGCGGCGCCCCCAAAGAACACTTCGTTCTAGTCACCGAAGACTAAACTAATTATGAATTGCTGCACGGCATTCATAATTCATAATTCCCGCAGTGTCTACTCCCGGATTCAAGTTCATAGACCTACCGACGGCTGCCGAGCGGCTGGGCACGACGCGCAACGGCCTGCTCAAATGGGTCGAGGAAGGGCGTATCAAGCCGTTCAGCGGCAGCGGCCAGCAGAGCGTCTTCCGCACCTCCGAAGTGGAGAGGTTAGCTAAGGAGATGGCCCTGCTGCCCCAGGAACCGCAGGACGACCAAACGGCTGCCCCCGCAGAGGCCCAACCGGCGGCCACCGGCGAGGCGTTCGAGAGAAAGCGCACCCGGCGGCGAGATGCGATAAAGCTGATGGGCACGCGCCTCAGCATGGACTCGCGTTGGGCCGAGATCAGCGACGCCGACATCTCCACCTGGCTGGACGCCCTAGAGCCTGTGCAGTATGAGCGGGTCCGCAAAGTCGCCAACCTGGCAATCGAGCGACTCAACCGCGTGCTGGACCTGATGGACCTGTTTGAAGAGCATTCAGCAGCCCTCAACCGCCCGCCGTCCGACGACCAGGAATTGATGATGAGCGATGGATAAAGCCATCAGCCTTGCCGAGAGCTATAATTTGGCCGAGGCGCGTAGTGAAGCCTGGTTACGAATATGAGAATAAGAGGAGCTAACATAATGAGCGTTTTCACAGAGAAGGAGCTGGAGTACCTGGGTGGGCAGCGGTTGGGCCGCCTGGCAACGGTCGATTCGGCAGGCAATCCTCAGGTTGTGCCTGTAGGCTTTCGCTACAACCCCGAAACGGATACGCTCGATATTGGCGGGCATGGCGTAGCGGATACCGCAAAGTGGCGATATGCCGAGCGCCATCTGAGGGTAGCCTTTGTAGTGGACGATGTGCTACCTCCCTGGCAGCCTCGGTCTGTCCTGGTCAACGCCGACGTTGAGCTTCTGCAAAGTGGCGGGCAGGATATGGGTAAAGGTTTCTCACAGGAGATAATGCGCCTCCACCCCGTTAGGGTCATCTCCTGGGGCATTGATGGGGGCAAGAGGTCGAGCCGCAAAGTAGCGCCTCAGGGCTAACTGCCCATGTACCACTGGAAGACTGGTCCCTGGTAAGAGAAAATATTTGCCACGCTATTACACCGTCGCTGAGGCCAATGAGATGCTGCCTGACTTGACCCGCCTGCTGACGGAGATGCAGGTTCAGGGGCAGCAGCTAGCCGCTTTACAGCAGAGCGCCAACAATCTCCGCGAAAAGGCCCGCAACAACGGCCACCACAATCCAGCCGAAGAAGGGCCAACCGAAGAAGGGCCAACCGAAGAAGGGCCAGCCGAAGAAGGCGCAAGCAAGCAGACCGCCAGCGCGCTGGAAGACGCATTCAAGGCCGGCCTTGAGCAGCTTGCCCAGTGGAACATTGAGCTAAAGGATCTCCAGCGTGGCCTGGTTGATTTTCCCGCCCTCCGCGATGGAAGGACCGTCTTCCTCTGCTGGCTCCTGGGCGAGCCTGAAGTGGCTTTCTGGCACGAGACCACCACCGGTTTCGCAGGGCGCAAACCCCTCGACGACAAACTATCCTAGGAACACTAACAAAATTGTGTAGAGGCACCCCTTAGGGGTGCGCCCCTACAGGGCCAGCTGAGCTCTGTCGTAACGCGCTGCGTAAGGACAAATAAGAGTGCAGTGCGGTACGACTCTTGCCCCATTACACATAGAAAAACACAACAAAAAGAGAAGGGAGCATCAAATGGACAACGCGACAGCAAAAAAGGCGCTCAGGATGTTTACTTATGGGATGTATATAGTGACCACCGCATCGGAGGGCGGGGAAGTGGGGGCGTTTACCGCCGACTGGGTTACGCAGGTATCATTTGAGCCGCGCATGGTGGCCGTATCCGTTGAGCAGGACGCATACTCGCTGGGGGTCATGCGTAAAAGCGGCGTCTTCGCGGTCAACATTTTGGAGAGCGGCCAGCGCGAGCTTGCGGGACAGTTTGGCCGTGCCACCGCGAAGGTTGGCAACAAGCTCGAAGGCTACGGGCACTCTGCGGGCAGCACCGGCTCGCCTCTTCTAGGAGAGGCCCTGGGCGCGGTCGAGTGCCGCATCGTCATGGAATACCCTACCGGCGACCACGTGCTGTTCACCGGCGAGGTCGTAGACGCGCATGTCAGCCGAGAAGGCGACCCCCTTACGATGAAAGAGACCGGGTTCCGGTACAGCGGATAAGCAGCAATGAGCAATGAGCAACTTAGGAAGGGCGGATGGCTAGAAGCTATCTCCCACTACTAAGAACCCGTAACAAAACCTCTTTTCAACAAAGTTAAAGCAAATGAGAGCACAACCCAACTCAAGGAAAGCCTCATGA
>JBBSGN010000527.1:0-3159 GCA_038254085.1 Chloroflexia bacterium
GATATTGCGGGCAGATGACGCGCTCGATAGCTATTACCAGGTGCGCCTGGAGCCTGGGCGTAATCGTGTCGTGTTTGACCGCTGGCCCCGTCCCGGTGATGTGCCGTTCGTGATCGAGCAGCCGGTACCTCTCAGCAACGGTAAGCCAGTGCACTTGCAGGTGTTGGTGGAAGGCAGCATTATTGTAGCCTATATCAATGACAGCGTAGCTCTGAGCACAAGAGGGTACGATCACCCCAATGGAGTCTGGGGAGTGTTCGTAAGCGAGGGAGGGGCCACGTTTGACGGGACGCGCCTAACCGAGGCTTCCGTCTACGCTTGAACCGAGCCTGACGGATCTGGAAGAGGCTGACTCCCTTTTGATATGGCCTATGGCCATATGCCATCGCGTTATATATACTTAGCAGTAAGGGAAGGGGAGGATATAACATGGTAAGGCGTGAACTATTCCTTCTGGCGCAGCAGCGTGCTCATGAGTACCTCAGCAGAGCCGGGATCGTGTTGACACCTGAGGAAGCTGCGAACATCGAGGTAGCTGACTTTGGTTTGGGGGAACTCGAGCAAACAGGTCTGCAGCTGGTTACATATATCAACACTGAAAGGGTGTGCGCTAAGGAACTGGTGCTTTTCGGCGGTCAAACCTGCCCCGAGCATCGTCACCCACCTATCAATGGTGAGCCGGGAAAAGAGGAGACCTTCCGCTGCCGTTGGGGCAGTGTATACCTTTATGTCGAAGGCGATGCAACGCCCCACCCGAACTGCCAGCCTCCCGCTCATCGAGCAGGTACTTACACCATTGGACACGAGATACAGCTCAATCCTGGTGAGCAGTATACAATCGTCCCGGACACTCTCCACTGGTTCCAGGCGGGACCTGAAGGCGCGGTCGTATCAGAATTCTCGACTCGCAGCCGTGACGAATACGATATCTTTACTGACCCTGAGATCCGGCGCATTCCGACCGTTAGCGATTGACGCAATCTTATGCTCATCTCGCTTACAAGGCTGGCATCTTATACTAGCGTCTCATATGGGTACGAGGAACCTGGAATGCCATACATGCTTGGACTGGATGTAGGTACTAGCGGAGCAAAAGCGGTATTAGTCGCTGAAGATGGGATCGTAATAGCAGTCGCAACCGAGGAGTATCCCCTGTCGACTCCGCGTCCACTCTGGGCCGAGCAGGACCCGGACGATTGGTGGAACAGTAGCCATAAGGCGCTAAGGCGAGTCGTGATAGAGGCAGGAGTTCCGGTAAACGAGATCGTGGGGCTGGGACTAACCGGTCAGATGCATGGGGCAGTCTTTTTGGATGGGCAAGACGCTGTAATCAGACCTGCCATTCTATGGAACGACGGGCGTAGTGCATCTCAGTGTGATGAGATTACCCAACGTATTGGAGAAGAAAGACTTCTACAGCTAACTGGGAATCCGGCATTAACCGGCTTTCAAGCACCCAAAGTGCTATGGTTGCGCGAGCACGAGCCCGAAAACTACGAGCAAGTGCAACATCTACTGCTGCCGAAAGACTACATCCGCCTCAGGCTGACGGGCGACTACGTCAGTGACGCTTCCGACGCCGCCGGCACGCTGCTGCTCGATCTTGCACATCGTACGTGGTCGCACGAAATCCTTGATGCGTTGAAAATCCCAGGTACGTGGCTGCCATCTGTTTGTGAGGGTCCGGAGATAACAGGTCATATGCAGGGGGCGGTTGCTCGCGAACTGGGTCTACCGCCAAGCCTACCCGTGATTGCTGGTGGCGGTGATAATGCAGCGGCGGCAATTGGCACTGGTATTATCCGAGAAGGAGTTATCAGCTCGTCCATTGGCACCAGCGGGGTCTTGTTTGCGCATAGCGATAACGTCCGGATCGATCCCCAAGGCCGTCTTCACGCTTTCTGCCACGCTGTGCCGGGCGCATACCATCTGATGGCGGTAACATTGAGCGCAGGAGGCGCGTTCCAGTGGCTTCGCAACACGCTGCGCACTATAGCTCCCGTAGATCCTCTGCTCGATTATGATCGCCTCGTCGGCTTGGCGCAGCAAGCGCCGCCTGGTGCGGAAGGTCTTCTATTTGTGCCTTATCTATCAGGAGAGCGAACACCGCACCATGATCCGCTGGCACGTGGCGCCTTTATTGGTCTAACACTGCGCCATGGCCTCGGGCACATGGCACGCGCTGTGATGGAGGGTGTGGTCTTCAGCCTGCGCGATGGGCTGATGATTATGGAGCAGCTAGGTCTTCCAATCGCTGAGGTGCGAGCCATTGGCGGTGGTGCGCGCAGCCCATTATGGTGCCAGATGCAGGCAGACATCTTTTGCCGCCCCATCGTCACGATGCGCGCTGAGGAAGGTCCAGCTTTTGGCGCTGCGCTACTGGCGGGAGTGGGTGCCGGACTCTACCCGAACGTCGACGCTGCTGTGGTATCCTGTGTAAAGACTAGCGACGTGATCGTACCCCGGGCCGAGGCAAGCGAGGTTTACAATGATCTACACGCTGTTTATCACCGGCTCTACAGCACGCTCAAACCCGTGTTCACAGGTCTGGCGCAGAAACCCTGAGGGTATGCCGCCACAAGTCGAGTGAGTTCAACTAGGATCGTGGCGATAGGATGCAGAGGTGGTGTCAAGGCATCTAGTTCGAAGGTGATGATCACGCACCGGCTCTAAAAGGGGGAAGCGTCAGGCCTAAGAACTCGCAATGTCCCTCCTAAGGCTAAGCTCGTTTCGGCCAAATCTCAGCCTCTGTGCGGGAATACAGCCAACCATCTCCGTTGCAAAGGGAATGATGAATGAGATCGAAGCGACAGCCGAGAAGAATCAAGAGTAGATTGGTTGAGATGTGAACCAGTGACAATTAAAGTCACAAATCAGGGACACTTAAAGTCTAACGTGACAATGTGGAAATCTCGGTACAGGCTGATATTGGCGGCCCCGCCGGAAATTTGCCACCGAGTAAGGATATAATATGGCAGTATCAAGACTGGCCGGCGCTGGAAATTCGTCCAGAGACCTGGATAATGGTTAGTTGCTTTGCACTTTGCGGGGACATTGACATGTATCAGGACATTCCCAAAAGGTTTGACGTTTTTCCCACTACCCGTCACACATGAACTACGACTGTTCGGTTGCCACAACGCCACCAACGTTAGTTAC